>DATEFR010000067.1:0-2462 GCA_035280545.1 Burkholderiaceae bacterium
CTCGGCATCACGCTGTCGCCGATGTATGTCGGCGTGGCGGCGCGCGGCATGGGTCTTGCCATGAAGCGCGTCGAGGAACCGGAGATCGTGCGCCAACTCTCGCTGTACCTGCCGCGCCGATCCCCGACCCCGGCGGTCAGCGCGTTCGCAGAGTTCCTGAAGGACTATCTGACGCGTCACCAGCTCACGAAGAGCGGGCAGCGGCGGCGGTCGGCTTGACCGTCGGCGAGTCGAGCGCTCAACGCGCGATTGCCTATCGTGCCCGGGTCGGCGCCGGGCTTTGCGGCCATTGCGGCAGCCACTCGGCGAGGTGCTGCGCGAAGCCTTCGGTGGCCGGCGAGACGCCGCGCGACACGGGCAGGTACAGGCACACCTTGCGCACGGCTTCGGGGTCGACGACCCGCCGCATGACCAAGCCGAACGAGGCCGCCAGCACGCCCACGTAGGCCGGCGCGAGCGTCACCGCCAACCCCTGGGCCGCGATGCCGAGCGCCGTCGAGATGTTGTCGACCACGTCGACCGGCGTGACGCGTTCGTCCTCGGGAACGCCCAGCCGCATCTGCGCCACGCTGCGCTCGTGGTCGTGCCCGGCCGCCACGAAGGGATGCGTGCGCAGCTCGCTCCAGCGCAGCGTGCGCTTGCGGGCAAGCGGATGGTCCGGCGCGCACCACAACACCCAGAGGCTCTCGAACAACGCATGGCGCGACACCTCGGGCCCGACGGCCCGGTCAGGGCCGATCGCGACGTCGACGTCGCCGGCCGCGACCGCATCGACCAGTGCGTCGACGCCGACATCGCGCACCCGCACGACCACCTTGGGCCGCTGCACGTTGTAGACCTTGATGGCCTGGGGCAGGGCCGTGCTGGCCAGCACCAGCGGTGCGCCGACCCGCACGATGCCGGCCGCGCGGTTGAGCACGTCGGCGGCGGCGCTCTCGGCGGCGCGCACATGGCGCAGCACGCTGTCGGCAGAGGCGAGGAAGTCGCGTCCCGCACTCGACAGGTTCACGCGGCGCGTCGTGCGCTCGAACAGCCGGAACGACAGCACCGCTTCCAGCTCGGCGACGAGCTGGCTCACCGCCTGCGCGCTCATCCCCATTCGTTGCGCGGCGGCGCTGAAGCTGTGCAGCTCGGCGACGGCGGCGAAGGCTTCCATCTGTCGCAGGGTGAAGCGGGTCAGCGGCATGCCTCGATTATCAATCGGTGCTTGAGGACTGCGTCCGATTGATTGTTTGTCCGTCTCACTTGCCCTCGGCAGACTTGCGCCGCACCCATGACAGCACGCGCACGGACCGCCACGCCGCTGCGCTCAGGAGACAAGCTTGCTCGATTCCCGCACCCACGCCGCGCTGGCGCGCGAACTGCACGACGCCGAACGCACGCGCGTGCAGCTCGAGCACTTCTCGAAGCGCTACCCCGCGCTGGAGATCGCCGACAGCTACGCGATCCAGCGCGAATGGGTCGCGCTGCAGCGCGCGGAGGGCCGTCGGGTCATCGGCCACAAGATCGGCCTGACCTCGCGCGCGATGCAGATCGCCTCGCAGATCACCGAGCCCGACTACGGCACGCTGCTGGACAGCATGCTGCTGCGCGACGGCAGCGAGGTCGAGGCGGCGCGCTTCATCGTGCCGCGCTTCGAGGTCGAGTTCGCGTACATCCTCGCGCGGCCGCTGAAGGGGCCGGGCGTCACGCTGTTCGATGTGCTCAACGCGACCGACTACGTCGTGCCGGCGCTCGAGCTGATCGATGCGCGCATCGAGCAGTTCGACCGCGCGACCAAGGCGCCCCGCAAGGTGCTCGACACGATCGCCGACAACGCCGCCAATGCCGGCATCGTGCTCGGCGGGCGGCCGATGAAGCCGGACGCCGTCGACTGGCGCTGGGCCGGCGCGCTGCTGTTCAAGAACGGTGTGATCGAGGAGTCGGGCCTGGGCGCCGCAGTGCTCAACCATCCCGGCAACGGCGTCGCCTGGCTCGCCAACAAGCTCGCGCCGCACGACGAGCACCTGGAGGCCGGCGAGATCGTGCTCGGCGGCTCGTTCACGCGCCCGGTGGCCTGCGCCGCCGGCGATGTCTTCCATGCCGACTACGGGCCGCTCGGCTCGATCACCGTGAGATTCGCATGACCGTCACCCCACCGAACCTCTTCAAGCAGTCGATCGCGCAGCCCGGCGCGCAGATCGGCCTCTGGCTCGGCCTGGCCGACCCGTACGCCGCCGAGCTGTGTGCGACCGCCGCCTACGACTGGCTGCTGGTCGACGGCGAGCACGCCCCGAACGACCTGCGCTCGATGCTGGGCGCGCTGCAGGCCATCGCGCCCTATCCGTCGCATCCGGTGGTGCGCATCCCGCACGGCGACACCGCGCTCATCAAGCAGGTGCTGGAGATCGGTGCGACGACGCTGCTGGTGCCGATGGTCGAGAGCGCCGACGAGGCGCGTGCGCTCGTGCGCGCCACGCGCT
>DATEFR010000068.1:0-9659 GCA_035280545.1 Burkholderiaceae bacterium
AATCAGAATCTGGCCAGATTGTAGCAAAGGCTACTCGCTTCGGTAGTTCGGCGCTTCCTTCGTGATCTGCACGTCGTGCACGTGGCTCTCGCGGATGCCAGCCGACGTGATCTCGACGAACTCGGCCTTCTCGCGCATCTCTGCGACCGTCGCGCAGCCGCAGTAGCCCATGGAGGCACGCAGCCCGCCGGCCATCTGGAACACGATGGACACCATCGAGCCCTTGTACGGCACGCGCCCCTCGATGCCCTCGGGGACGAGCTTGTCGGCGTTCGGGTTCGCGCCGGTGCTGTCGTCCTGGAAGTAGCGGTCGGCGCTGCCCTGCTGCATCGCGCCGATCGAGCCCATGCCGCGGTAGCTCTTGTAGCTGCGCCCTTGGAACAGCACGATCTCGCCGGGCGACTCCTCGGTGCCGGCGAACACGCCGCCCATCATCACGCTGTGCGCACCGGCGGCGATCGCCTTGGCGATGTCGCCCGAGTAGCGGATGCCGCCATCGGCGATCAGCGGCACGCCGCTGCCGCGCAAGGCGGTCGCGACGTTGTCGATCGCCATGATCTGCGGCACGCCGACGCCGGCGACGATGCGCGTCGTGCAGATCGAGCCCGGCCCGATGCCGACCTTGACGCCGTCGGCGCCCGCCTCGGCCAGCGCCAGCGCCGCCGCGCCGGTCGCGATGTTGCCGCCGACCACGTCGACCTGCGGATAGTGCTTCTTGACCCAGCGCACGCGCTCGATCACGCCGGCGCTGTGGCCGTGCGCGGTGTCGACGACCAGCACGTCGACGCCGGCTTTCGCGAGCAGCTCGACACGCTCCTCGGTGCCCTCGCCGACGCCGACCGCAGCCCCCACCCGCAGCTTGCCCTGCGGGTCACGGGCGGCGTTCGGGAAGTTGGTCTGCTTCGTGATGTCCTTGACCGTCATCAGGCCGCGCAGCTCGAACGCCTCGTTGACGACCAGCACGCGCTCGAGCTTGTGCTTGTGCATCAGGGCCTTGCCTTCGTCCAGCGAGGCGCCCTCGCGCACCGTGATCAGGCGCTCGCGCGGCGTCATGATCTCGCGCACCGGCACGTCCAGGCGCGTCTCGAAGCGCAGGTCGCGGTTGGTGACGATGCCGACCACGAGGCCGTTGTCGACCACCGGGAAGCCCGAAATGCCGTGCTGCTTCGACAGCTCGATCACATGGCGCACCGGCACGCCCGGCGAGATCGTGATCGGGTCCTTCAGCAGCCCGGATTCATAGCGCTTGACCCGCGCGACCTCGGCGGCCTGCTGCTTGGGCGTCAGGTTCTTGTGCACGATGCCGATGCCGCCTTCCTGCGCGATCGCGATCGCGAGGCGGGCTTCGGTGACCGTGTCCATCGCCGCCGAGACCAGCGGCAGGTTCAGGCGGATGTTGCGGGAGAAGTGGGTCGCAAGGCTGGTGTCGCGCGGCAACACCTGGGAGAACGCCGGCACCAACAACACATCGTCGAAGGTGAGCGCTTTGCCTAGAAGGCGCATGGAAAAGCTCCTGACGCAAAAGCGAATTATAGGGATGCGGAACTACGGCACGCTTTGCAGGGAGGTTGGTGGCCGCTGCGCAGCGGCGCCGCTACACTGCGCAGCGACACAAATCCGTCGCTCGTCGACCTCGACAACCATGTCTCGTTGGACCGCCCTCGCCTGCGCCGTCGCGCTCGGTGCCTTGCTCGCCGCGCCGGCCCAGGCGCAATGGAAGTGGCGCGACAAGAACGGCCAGGTCCAGTACAGCGATCTGCCGCCGCCGGCCGGCGTCGCCGACGGCGACATCCTGCAGCGGCCGAACGGCACGCAGCAGCGGCGCGCTGCACCGGTCGCGGCGACTGCACCTGCCTCGGCCGCCTCCTCCGGCGCGCCCGCGCTCGCGCCCAAGGGCACCGACCCGGAGCTCGAGGCCAAGCGCCAGAAAGCCGAGCAGGAAGAGGCCGCGAAGAAGAAGGCCGAGGCCGACAAGCTCGCCGCCGCGAAGGCCGACAACTGCGTTCGCGCGAAGGCGCAGATGCGCACGCTGGACAGCGGCGTGCGCATAACGCGCACCAACGAGAAGGGCGAGCGCGAGTTCCTCGACGACGCCGCGCGCGCCGACGAAGCCAAGCGCACCCGCGACATCATCGCGAGCGACTGCAAGTAGGTCAGCGCCGCTTCGCGGTGCGCCTCGCAGTCGCCTGCTCGCGTTGCTGCTGCTGGCGCCGCCGCCGCGCCTCCTTCGGATCGACCTGCAACGGCCGATAGACCTCGACCCGATCGTGGTCGCGCAGCACACGCTGCGCATCGCACAGCGCCCCCCAGACGCCGAGCGCGACGTGATCGAGGGCCAGTTGCGGATGGCGCTGCGCAAGCCCGCTCGCGTGCAGCGCATCGGCCACGCACGAACCGGCCGGCAGCCGCAATTCGCAGACATCGACCTCGCCGGCCTGCGGGCTGTAGGCCACCGTGATGCGCAGCACCGCGGCACCGGCTGGCGCCGGCTCAGCGCTCGCCATAGACCTGCTCGGCGCGCTTGACGAACGAATCGACGAAGGTGTTCGCGATGCTGTCGAACACCGGGCTGACGAGCGCTTCCAGTGCGCCTCTCGAGAAAGCGTAGTGCAGGCCGAAGTCGACCTTGCAGGCCTTCGCGGCAGCCCCGTCGCTCTTGGGCACCGGCGCGAAATGCCAGGCCCCGTCGAGGCGCGAGAACGGGCCGTCGACCAGCTTCAGCGTCACGCCACGGTCCGGCACATGGTGGTTGTGCGTGGTGAACGCCTGACGCAGCCCCATGTACGACAGGTGCAGCCGCGCGGTGACGCCGTCAGCGCGCTCCTCCAGCACCTCGGCGCGCTCGCACCAGGGCAGGAACTCCGGGTAGTCGCGCACCGCGGTCACCAGCGTGTACATCTCGTGCGGGGAGTACCACAGCAGGACCGACTTCTTGACGTGCTTCATACAATCCTCAAATTGTAGGGTCGCGTACGTCATCGACGCCGCAGCCAAAACGCCACCATGTCCATCGCTGAAAACCGCCGCGCCCATTTCGACTACCACCTCGAGGAACGCTACGAGGCCGGCGTGGTGCTGCAAGGCTGGGAGATCAAGGCGATCCGCGCCGGCCAGGTCCAGCTGACCGACGGCTACGTGCTGATTCGCGACGGCGAGCTGTTCCTGATCGGCTGCCGCATCAATGCGCTGCGCAGCGCCTCGACCCATGTGCACCCCGAGGCCGACCGCACGAAGAAGCTGCTGATGCGCAAGGAAGAGATCAAGCGCCTGGTCGGCAAGGTCGAGCAGAAGGGCTTCACGCTGGTGCCCTTGAACCTGCACTACAAGGGCGGGCTCGTGAAGGCCGAGATCGCCCTCGCGAAGGGCAAGGCCGAGCACGACAAGCGCAACACCGAGAAGAAGAAGGATTGGGAACGCGAGAAGGGCCGCTTGATGCGGCAGAAGGTTTCGTCGAAACCGAGGGGCTGACGATGACCGGCACGCTGCGCGAGATCTCCGACCTGCCCGGACCGCCCGGCCTGCCGCTGATCGGCAACACGCTGCAGCTGCAGCGCAGCCGGGTGCACCGCAACGTCGAGGACTGGAGCCGCGCGTACGGCCCGTACTTCCGCTTCCAGCTCGGGCGGCGCATGCTGCTGGGCCTCTCCGACCACGAGGCGGTGAGCACGCTGCTGCGCGACCGGCCCGACGGCTTTCGCCGCACCCGGCACCTCGAAACGATAGGCCTGGAGATGGGCCTGACGCCGGGCCTGTTCGGCGCCAACGGCGAGGCCTGGAAGCGCCAGCGCCGCATGGTGATGGCGGGGCTGGACCCGACTCACGTCAAAGCGTATTTCCCGTCGCTGACGAAAGTCGCGCAGCGGCTGCACGGCCGCTGGCAACGTGCCGCACGCGCCGGCGACGCGATCGCACTGCAGCCCGAGCTGATGCGCTACACGGTCGATGCGATCGCCGGGCTCGCGTTCGGCGCCGACGTCAACACGCTGGAGTCGGACGACGAGATCATCCAGCAGCACCTCGACAAGATCTTCCCGGCGCTGTTCAAGCGTGTGTTCTCGACAGTGCCGTGGTGGCGCTGGTTTCCGAGCGCCGCGGACCGCGCGCTGGCGCGCAGCGTCGCGGCGGTCAATGCCGCGATCGCCGGCTTCATCGCGCAAGCCCGCGAGCGCCTTGCGGCCGATCCGCAGCGCCGCGCGCATCCGCCGAACCTGCTCGAGGCGATGATCGTCGCGGCCGCCGACGGCGGCGCCGGTGCCGTCACCGATCGCGAGGTCGCCGGCAACGTCCTGACGATGCTGCTGGCCGGCGAGGACACGACCGCGAACACGCTCGCGTGGATGATCCACCTGCTGCACCGCAACCCCGACGCGCTGCGCCGCGCCTGCGACGAGGTGCGCGCGCTGCCCGCCGATGCGGCCGCTTTCACGAGCGAGCAGATCGGCTCGCTGGCCTGGCTCGAGGCCTGCGCGCACGAGACGATGCGCCTCAAGCCGGTCGCGCCGTTCCAGGTGGTCGAGGCGCTGCGCGACACCGAGGTCGCCGGCATCCGCATTCCGACCGGCACCGCGGTGTGGTGCGTGATGCGCGCCGACAGCGTCGACGAACGCCATTTCCCCGATCCGCAGGCGTTCCGCCCGGAGCGCTGGTTGAGCGACAGCGGCGATGCCGCGAGCTCGGCCAAGCGCGTCTCGATGCCGTTCGGTGCCGGCCCGCGCGTCTGCCCGGGCCGCTATCTCGCCTTGCTGGAGATCAAGATGGCGATGGCGATGCTGCTGAGCCGCTTCGACATCGCAGACGTCGAAGTGCCCGGCGGACGCGACGCCGAGGAGCACATGGCGTTCACGATGATGCCGGTCGGGCTGCGCATGCGCCTGCGCGAACGCGCCGGCCTCGCCTGAGCTTCTTCCTCAGCTCTTCAGCACGGCCATCGCCTGCTCGAGGTCCGCGATCAGGTCGGCGACGTTCTCGAGCCCCACAGAGAAGCGCACCAGCGGGCCATGTCCGCCGGCGATGTTGCGCAGGACCACGTTGTCGTACGGCACCGCGAGGCTGACCGGCCCGGCCCACGAGTAGCCGATGCGGAACACGCGCAGCGCGTCGACGAAAGCGTCGACCTGGTGCGCGCTGTGACGCTTGTCGAACGCGACCGAGAACAACCCCGCCGCACGCCGGCACAGCTTGCGCCAGTTCGTGTGGCTGACGGTGTTGGGCAGCGCCGGGTGCAGCACGCCGCCGCGCGCGATCTCGGGCCGCGCGGTGAACCACTGCGCGATCCGCCGCGCAGCACTGTCCTGCGCCTCGTAGCGCAGCTCCAGCGACGGCAGCGAGCGCAGCACCTGCTCCACATCGTTGGCACCGACGCCCAGGCCGAAGCGCATGTGGGTCATCTTCAGCCGCAGGTGCAGGTCCTCGTCGCGGGTCGTGACGGCGCCCATCATCACGTCGGCGCCGCCCGACGGGTATTTCGTCAGCGCCTGGATCGAGATGTCGGCGCCCAGGTCCTCACCGAGCTCGAACGGGTTGAACGCGATGCCCGCGCCCCAGGTGTTGTCGATCGCGACGACCGCGCCGCCGCTGCGCGCGACCTGCACCAGCGCCCGCAGGTCGGGGAACTCCATCGTGACCGACCCGGGCGCCTCGAGCCAGACCAGCTTGGTCGCCGGCGTCAGCAGCTCGGCCAGCGATCGCGGCTGCGAGGCATCGTAGAACTGGTGCTTGACGCCCCACGCCGCAAACTCGCGCCGCACCAGTTCCTTGCCGGGACCGTAGGCATTCGAGGGGAGCAGGACCTCGTCGCCGGTCTCGAGGAAGGCCGCGTCGACCAGCGCGATCGCCGCGAGCCCGCTGGGCGCGAGCAGCGTGTACGCGCCGCCCTCGAGCGTCGCGATGCGCTCCTCGAGCATGAAGGTGGTCGGCGTGCCGTGCAGCCCATAGGTGTAGCCGACCTTCTGCTTCCAGTCGCGCGCGCGCAGCGCCGCCGTGTTCGGGAAGATCACGGTCGACGCCTTGTGCACGGCGGGCTGCGCCGACTCGAACCCGGCCGGCGGTTCGTACGGGTGATGGATCAGCCCCGTGGTACGGCCGGTGAACCGGTCGGGACCATGCTTCTTCGCCATGGTCAGATCGGCAGCGCCACGAGGTCGTGACCTTGCGTACCGACGATGCGCGCCCGCGTGAACTCGCCCACTTTCAATGTCTTCGATGCCTTCTCGGGCGGCAGCAGCGTGACGCTGCCGTCGATCTCCGGCGCGTCGGCATAGGTGCGGCCGACGCCGCCCTTGCGGCCCAGCGCCGGCGCCGAATCGACCAGCACCTGCATCGTCGCGCCGATGCGCTCGCGCAGCTTCGCGGCCGAGACCTCCTCGGCCACCGCCATGAAGCGTGCACGGCGCTCCTCGCGCAGTTCGGCCGGCAGCATGCCGGGCAGGTCGTTGGCGGTGGCGCCCTCGACCGGCGAATAGGCGAAGCAGCCGGCGCGGTCGATGCGCGCCTCGCGCATGAAGTCCAGCAGGTGCTCGAACTCGGCCTCGGTCTCTCCCGGGAAACCGGCGATGAAGGTGCTGCGCACGACGATCTCCGGACAGGCCTCGCGCCAGCGCTGCAGACGCTCGAGGTTCTTCTCGCCGTTGGCCGGCCGCTTCATGCGCTTGAGCACATCGGGGTGCGAATGCTGGAACGGCACGTCCAGGTACGGCAGGATGCTGCCTTCGGCCATCAGCGGCAGGATCGCATCCACGTGCGGGTACGGGTACACGTAGTGCAGCCGCACCCACGCGCCGTGGCGCGCCGCCAGCTCGGCCAGCTTCTCGCACAGGTCGGTCATGTGGGTCTTGACCGGGCGGCCATTCCAGAAGCCGGTGCGGAACTTGATGTCCACGCCATACGCGCTCGTGTCCTGGCTGATCACGAGCAGCTCCTTGACGCCGGCCTCGAACAAGGCCTGGGCCTCGCCGAGCACATCGCCGATCGCCCGCGAGACCAGGTCGCCGCGCATGCTCGGGATGATGCAGAACGAGCAGCGGTGGTTGCAGCCCTCGCTGATCTTCAGGTAGGCGTAGTGCTTGGGCGTGAGTTTCACGCCTTGCGCGGGCACCAGGTCGACGAACGGGTCGTGCGGCTTCGGGCTGTGCCGGTGCACGGCGTCCATCACCTCGTGCGTCGCATGCGGGCCGGTCACGGCGAGCACGCTGGGGTGCATGGCCTGCACCAGGTTGGCGCCGCTCGCGTCCGCCTTGGCGCCCAGGCAGCCGGTCACGATGACCTTGCCGTTCTCGGCGAGCGCCTCGCCTATCGTGTCCAGGCTTTCCTTGACCGCATCGTCGATGAAGCCGCAGGTGTTGACGATCACCAGGTCGGCGCCGGCGAAGGTCTTCGAGGTGTCGTAGCCTTCGGCGCGCAGCTGGGTCAGGATCAGCTCGGAGTCCGTGAGCGCCTTCGGGCAACCGAGCGAGACGAAGCCTATCTTCGGCGCGGCGGTCGTCGTCCGCGCCAGGTCCACAATTTGTTCTGCCATCACGCGATTTTCGCCGATCCGACCAGCCTGTTCGACTTCAACCCTCATGCCACCCACCTTCCACATGATTCCCGGCGCACCCGACCCGGTGGCGCCGTTCAGCCATGCCGTCGAGAGCGACGGCTGGGTCTTCCTGACCGGGCAGATGCCGTTCGCCGGCACGTCGACCGGCGAGCCCTATCCCGAGGGCATCGAGGCCCAGACCCATCAGGTGATGAAGAACCTGCAGACTGTGCTGAGCGGCTGCAGCCTCAGCCTCGCGAACGTGCTGTCGGTACGGATCTTCCTCACGCACTTCGAGGCCGACTACGACGCGATGAACGCGGTCTACGCGAGCTACTTCCCGCCCGGCCGGCGGCCGGCGCGCACCTGCGTGGGCGTCACGGCGCTGGCCAAGGGCGCGCGGGTCGAGATCGACATGGTCGCGCGGCGCTGAGGCTGCGCCGCGCGTTTCAGCGCACGGTCAGCGCACGATCAGCGCACCATCAGCGCACCATCAGTCGGCCACCAACTGCCACTTGCCGTCCTTCAGCGTCATCAGCTCGCGGCCGCGACGGTCGAAGCCGGAGTGATCGGCCGGCGTCATGTTGTAGACGCCCTGCGTGCCGACCAGCTCCTTGGTCGCCTCCAGCGCATCGCGCAGCGCCGCGCGGAACTCGGGCGTGCCGGGCTTGGCCTTCTTCGCGGCCTCGGGCACCGCACGCTGCAGCAGCAGCCCGGCGTCGTAGACATTCGCGCCGAAGGTCGCCGGCTTGGTGTTGTAGACCTTCTCGTACGCGCTGATGTACTCGACCGCGAGCCGCTTCGACGGGTTGACGTCGGGGATCTGGTCCAGCACCAGCATCAGGCTCGCGGCCATCACCGTGCCTTCGGCGGCCTTGCCGCTGAGCCGCACGAAATCGGGCGTCGCGGCGCCGTGGGTCTGGTAGATCTGCCCCTTGTAGCCGCGCTCGAACAGCGTGGTCTGCGGCAACGCGGTCGGGCCGCCGGCGGCACCGACAAGGATGACCTCGGGGTTCGCCGCGATCAGCTTCGCGACCTGCCCGATCACGCTCTGGTCGCTGCGCTGGTAGCGCTCGCTCGCGACGATCTTGATGTTCGCCTTCTCGGCCATCGCCGAGAACGTGCGCCACCACGACTCGCCGTAGGCGTCGCCCAGGCCGATGAAGCCCGCCGTCTTGACGCCCTTCTTGACCATGTGCCCGACCAGCGCCTCGCAGATCAGGCTGTCGTTCTGCGTGGTCTTGAAGACCCAGCGCTTCTGCTCGTCCATCGGCAGCACGACGGCCGTCGTGCCCACCGGCGCGAGCATCGGCGTCTTCGCCTCGCTGACGAACTGCAGCGTGCCCATCGCGTTCGGCGAGCCCGACGGGCCGATGATCGCGTCGACCTTGTCCTCGGTCAGCAGCCGCTTGACCAGCGTGACCGTGGTCGTCGAGTCGGACGCATCGTCGAGCACGATGTAGTCGACGTCGATGTTGCCGATCTTCCTCGGCAGCAGCGCCGCGCTGTTCTTCTGCGGGATGCCGACCGCCGCGGTCGGCCCGGTGGCCGAGGCGATCACGCCGATCTTCATCTGCAGCGGCTGCGCCTGGGCCCGCGCGGCCGACGACAGCAGCGAGACTGCGAGCAAGGCAGCGGCGACCAGCACGCCGCGCGTGGATGACACCATCATCGTGGACTTCTCCGACAGGATTGGATTGTGCGAACCGCGCATCCCGCGGCCCGGGCGTGCTCAGCGCTTGGGCGGCGTGAAGCCCGGCATGCCCGGGAACAGGGCACCGGCCTGCTTGGCCATCTGCTCCTGCATCTGCAGGAACATCTGGCGCGACTGTTCGAGGTAGTTGCCCATCAGGCCTTGCACGATCGGTGCCTGCCCGTTCAGGAACTGCGACCACAGCTCGGGGCTCTGCTTGGCCGGGTCGTACAAGCCCTTGCTCTGCTCGGCCAGGCGGTTCTGGATGTCGGTGAAGGTCTGCAGGTTCTTCTCGAGGTACGAGCCCATCATGCCCTGCATCGCATGGCCGTAGAAGCGGATGATCTGCGCGAGCATCTGCGCCGAGAAGATCGGCACGCCGCCGGTCTCTTCCTCGAGGATGATCTGCAGCAGGATGCTGCGGGTCAGGTCCTCGCCGGTCTTGGCGTC
>DATEFR010000069.1:0-2029 GCA_035280545.1 Burkholderiaceae bacterium
GAGATGGTGAGCGCGGATGCTGCCGACCCGAAGCAACAGCAGCAGCAGGGCCAGCAGCCGACGCTGAACTATCGGGCCATCGTGCGGGTCGATGCCCGTCAGCTCGTGAGCGCCGCCAGCGGCGAGAAGCTGGTGCTGAACCCTGGGATGCTGGTGACCGCGGAGATCCACCAAGGCGAGCGCTCGGTCATCGAATACCTGTTCTCGCCGGTGAAGAAGGTCGCACAGGAGGCGGCGCGGGAGCGCTGAGGGCCCGCGAGTGCTGCGCTGGAGTCGACGATCGCGTGCATGTTGTGGGCCGCGATCTCTTTGCCGTACGCATCGAATCGATAGCCACGGACTACCGGTATGCGACATTCACGCACGCGCCTGTTCAGATGTCTGTCGTGACACTTCCATCAGGCGGGCCGCACCGGCCCGACGGCAAACACGTCGACAGGCAGCGACTTGCCCTTGAACACGACCGCACCCAGCGCTTCGGCCGCCACGCGGCCGGCCAGCGCGGCCTGCGTGGCGCCGTCCAGCAGAATGCCGCGCGCCGCCAGCTTGGTGTGCCCCTCCAACCGGGCCGCAAGGTTCACCGTGTCGCCCACGCAGGTGTAGGTCGCGCGCTGCTGCGTGCCGGTGTAGCCGGCCAGCACATCGCCGGTGGCGATGCCCACGCCGATGGCCAGCGCCGGCTTGCCTTCGGCGGCGCGCTCGACGTTGAGCAGCCCGATCAGGTCTTGCATCTCGAGTGCGGCGCGCACCGCCGCGAGCGGCGGCTCGGCCACCGGCAACGGCGCGCCGAAGATCGCCATCAAGCCGTCGCCGATCATCTGGTTGACGACGCCGCCTTGCGCGGCGATGGCGTCGAACATCAGCGTGTACCAGGTGTTGAGCAGCTCTATCGTCTCTTCGGCGCCCTGACTCTCGACGATCGCGGTGAAGCCCCGGATGTCGCAGAACATCACCGTGGCCGGCACGCGCTTGCCGCCTAGCGCAAAGCCGCTTTGCTGCAGATCGGCGGCGACCGCCGAGGTGGCAAAGCGCTCCACCAGCGCGCGCTGTTGATCGCGCAGGCGCTTCTTCTCCAGGCTCGAGTCGACCCTCGCCCTCAGCAGCACCGGGTTCACCGGCTTGTGCAGGAAGTCGTCGGCGCCGAGCTCGATGCAGCGCACCACGTGCGCGAGCCCTTCGAGCGAACTGGTGACGATCACCGGGATGTCGCGAAGCTTCGCGTCGGCCGCGAGCTGCTCCATCACCTGAAAGCCGTTCATCTCGGGCATTTCCATGTCGAGCAGCAGCAGCTCGTAGCGGCCGCTGCGCAGCATGTCGAGTGCGACACGCCCGTTCTCGGCCGTCTCGACCTGATGGCCTTGCAGCGTCAGGTTGCGCGCCAGCAGCAGGCGGTTGACCTTGTTGTCGTCGGCCACCAGCAGCCGTGTGCCGCGCTCAGCCATCGCGCGCTCCGCCTTCGATCAGTGCCCGCAATGCGCCGACCGCGATGTCGTACCGGGACTGCAGCGCGTCGATGCCGTGCGCATCGGCGGGCACGCCGCCATGCTCCAGCTCGCGCGCCGCGGCACCGAGCGCGGCGGCGCCGAAGGTGTTGGCGTTGGTCTTCAACGAGTGCGCTGCACGCCGGAACCGCTCGGCGGAGCCGGCGCGCTGGGCCGCCCGCAGCTCGGCGATCATCTGCGGTGCTTCCTCGAAGAAGGTTTGCACCAGCTCGGCGACGAAGTCGGACCCGGCGGTCGCCTGCAGCTCGGCGAAGACGGCAAGATCGAGGGGGGTGTCCGGCATCAGGCGTCCTTGCGTGCGGCGATGTGCGTGAGTGCGTCCACGAGCGCGTCGACACGGATGGGCTTCGTGACGTAGTCGTCCATGCCCGCGGCCAGGCACTCGTCGCGGTCGCCCTGCATCGCATTGGCGGTCATCGCGACGATGCGCGGGCGCAGGCCGGCCTCGAACCTGGCCGTGATGCGGCGCGCGGCCTCCAGGCCGTCCATCTCGGGCATCTGCACGTCCATCAGCACCACGTCGTAGG
>DATEFR010000070.1:0-7402 GCA_035280545.1 Burkholderiaceae bacterium
CGTGATCAAGGACGCGAAGAAGATCGACGGCGGCCTGTTCACGCTGTACCAGAAGGACGAGAAGGTCTGGCTCGAGCTGCGTCCCGAGGACTTCAACAAGCTGTTCTTCATGTCGCCGAAGATCGCCACCGGCATCGGCGAGAACGCGCTGTTCGGCGGGATGATGGACGAGCCGCAGGTCGTCGAATTCCGCCGCATCTACAACCAGGTGCAGATGATCGCGCGCAACACCGACTACGTCGCGAAGCCCGGCACGCCCGAGGGCCGCGCGGTTGCCGCGGCGTTCTCGCCCAGCCTGCTGGCGAGCACGCCGGTCGCGAGTGCCGCGCACCCGGAGCGCAAGTCGGTGCTGGTCGATGCCTCGGCGCTGTTCGTCAACGACATGTTCGGCATCGGGATGCAGCTGCAGCGCACCTATCGCCAGGGCTACGCGTTCGACGGGCGCAACTCGGCGATCACCTCGGCGCGCGGCCGGCCCGATTCGATCCAGGTGCAGGTGCTCGCGCACTACGCGACCGGCAACATCGCGGTGCCGCAGCCCGGCGCGCCGCCGGGCGCGCCGGTGCCCAGCGTGCCGCAGACGCTGCCCGATGTGCGCAGCCTGTTCATGACGCTGCACTACACGATCCAGAAGCTGCCCGACGAGGCGATGCACGGCCGCCGCGCCGATTCCCGCATCGGCTACTTCACCGCGAGCCACCTGGACTTCAGCGACGACCTCAAGCGCACGCCGTCGGTACGTTATGTGCAGCGCTGGCGGCTCGAGAAAAAGGACCCGGCCGCGGCGCTGTCCGAGCCGGTGACGCCCATCGTGTTCTGGCTGGACAAGACCATCCCGCTGAAGTACCGCGACTCGGTCAGCGCCGGCATCCTCGAATGGAACAAGGCCTTCGAGCGCATCGGCTTCAAGGATGCGATCCAGGTCAAGGTGCAGCCCGACGATGCCGACTGGGACACCCTGGACGGCGGCGCCTCGGTGCGCTGGATGACCAACGCATCGCCGCTGTTCGGCGCGATCGGGCCGCGCCGTGTCGACCCGCGCAGCGGCGAGATCCTGGGCGCCAACATCGGCATCGAGAGCCTGTCGGCGCGCAACCTGCGCGCGGCGCGCTCGCAGATCCTGTCGACCAGCAGCGCCGACCTTAGCAAGCTGATGCAGACCAGCGGCAGCAGCCCGGAGGCCCGCGCGGCGTTCAACGCCGAAGCCTGCGAGGCCGCCGACATCGGCGCCGAGCAGCTCGCCTACGGCCTGGACGTGCTCGAGGCGCGCGGCGATCTCGACCCGGCCGGCCCCGAGGCCGAGGCCTTCGTGCGCGCGTACCTGAAGGACACGACGATGCACGAGGTCGGCCACACGCTGGGGCTGCGCCACAACTTCCGCGCGTCGCGCACCTACAGCGACCAGCAGCTCTCCGACCCGGCGTTCACGAACTCGCACGCGCTGACCGGCTCGGTGATGGAGTACGCGCCGATCAACCTCGCGGCGCCCGGCGCGGCGCCGGTCGCGCCGTTCCAGACCACACTGGGCCCGTATGACTACTGGGCGATCGAATACGCGTACAAGCCGATCGCGCCGGAAGCCGAGAAGGCCGAGCTCGACCGCATCGCGGCGCGCAGCAGCGAGCCCGGTCTTGCGTTCGGCACCGATGAGGACAACTTCCTCGGCATCGACCCCGAGGCGCTCTGGTTCGACCTCGGCAGCGACCCGGTCGCGTACGCGAAGAAGCGCTTCGCGATCGCCCGCGACCTCTTCAAGCGCCAGGAAACGCGCCCGCTGCCGGCGGATCAGGACTACGCGGTGCTGCGCCGCTCGCTGAACTATGCGATCAACGACGTCGCGCGTTCGGTCGGCATCCTCGCGCGCCAGATCGGCGGCGTGCGCACGCTGCGCGACTACCCCGGCAGCGGCCGCGAGCCGCTGCAGGCGGTCTCGGCGGCGTCCCAGCGCGAGGCGCTGGACGTGCTGTCCAGCGGCCTGTTCGCGGCCGACAGCCTGCGCGTGACGCCATCCCTGCAGCACCGGCTCGCGCCCGACTTCCTGGAGCGCAGCGAGGCGATTGCCGTGGGCGGCGGGCCGGTCACCGTCGCGACCGAATTCGCGATCCCGCAACGTGTGCTCGCAGTGCAGCGCGCGCTGCTCAGCCACCTGATGAGCGACACGGTGGCCGCGCGCATCGTCGACAACCAGACCGCGCAGCGCGCCGGCCGGCCGGGCGCGGGCGGGGCGTTCCAGCTCTCCGAGCTGTACGGGCGGCTGGACCGCGACATCTGGAGCGAGCTGAGCAGCGGCGGCGACATCGCGCCGGCGCGTCGCGAGCTGCAGCGCGATTACCTGAATCGCATGGCCCGCGCGCTGCTGCAGCCGAATGCGGCGAGCCGGGTCGAAACCCGCAGCCTGATGCGGGTGCAGGCGCAGGGCTTGCTGACGCGCCTCCAAGGCGCGCTGCACCGCGGCGGGCTCAGTGCCGATGCGCGTGCGCATCTGCAGGACAGCGCGGACACGCTGTCCCAGGCGCTCTCGGCCCGCATGCTGCGCGCCGGCACGTAATAACTCCCTCTCCCCTCCGGGGAGAGGGAACTGGCCGGAGAGGGACCCGACCGCGGCTCATGCCGCGAATCCCGTCGTTCGTCCCCACGGCTGGCCTCGGGCCGTGACCAGTGCCGCGCCGCCGCGCTACGCTCGCGCCATGCGTGCTGATCCGGCGCCGATCTCCGTTCGTCCATGAAGGCGTTGCTGGCCACGCTGCGCTGGAGACGCCTGCTGCTGACGCTGGTGATGGTGGTCGTCATCACGGCGCTGGTTCAGCGCATCTTTTCCACGCCGTATCCCGAGCTGGTCTGGCAGCTCTTCGCGGTTGCGCTGCTGGTGCAGTTCGCGTTCAGCGCGGCCGGCGAGTGGCCGCTGCCGCGCGTGCCGCGCTGGGTCAGCCAGGTGATCGCGGTCGTGCTCGCGGCACCGGTGGCGACGCTGCTGCTGCAGCTGGCGCTGGTCGGCGGCAGTTGGTCGGCCTTCGTCGGCCATCGCGGCATGCTGGAGGGCTTCTACGCGGTCACGGTGCTGGTGCTGGTGTTCGCGCCGTCGATGGCGCTCGGGGCGCTGTACCGCGAGCGCGATGCGCAGGCGCAGCACGACGCGCTGGCGTTCGCGCTCGAGAAGAGCACGCTCGAGAAGCAGGCGCTCGATGCGCGACTGAAACTGCTGAACGCGCAGGTCGAGCCGCACTTCCTGTTCAACACGCTGGCCAACGTGCAGGAACTGGTCGAGTCCGGATCCGATCGCGCCGGCCCGGTGCTGGCGAGCCTGATTGCCTACCTGCGCGCCGCGATCCCGCGGCTCAACGACGGCGATGCGACGCTCGCGAGCGAGGTCGCGCTGGTGCGCGCCTACCTCGAGCTGATGCTGCTGCGCATGCCGGATCGGCTGGTGTTCTCCATCGACATTCCAGAGGAGATCGGCTCGTTGAGGTTCCCGACGATGGCGCTGTTGACGTTGGTCGAGAACGCCGTGCGCCACGGCATCGATCCGGCCGAGCAGGGCGGCCGGATCGATGTGCACGCCGAGCGTTCGGGCGCGGCCGGCGAGGTGCGGATCAGCGTGGCCGACACCGGCGTCGGCCTGCTCGACACCGCGGCGCCCGGCACCGGCCTGGCGAACCTGCGGGAGCGGCTGCAGGTGTTCTATGGCGGCGATGCGCGACTCGAGCTGACCGAGAACGCTCCGCACGGGGTGCGCGCGGTGATCGCGTTCCGGGCATCATGACGCCGCGATGAACACCGCCGCGACCGCCCTGATTGCCGACGACGAGCCGCTGCTGCGCGAGCGGCTGCGCACGCATCTGGCACGCCTGTGGCCGGAACTCGCCATCGTGGCCGAGGCCCGCAACGGCCGCGAGGCGATCGAGCTGTTCGAAGCGCATGCGCCGCGCATCGTCTTTCTCGACGTGCACATGCCGGGGCGCAGCGGCATCGACGCGGCGCGCGCGATCGCACGGCGCGCGCAGATCGTCTTCGTCACGGCGCACGACAAGTACGCGGTCGAGGCATTCGAGCACGGCGCGATCGACTACCTGGTCAAGCCGTTCGACGAGGCGCGGCTCGCCGACACGATCGCGCGGCTGCGCGACGGCCCGCTGCGGCGCGATGCGGACGATCCGGACACGGCGCAGCCGAAAGACGACGACGCGCTGGGCCGCGTGCTCGATCGCCTGGCCGCCGAGCTGCAGCGGCGCGGCCTGCGCGCTGCGCAAGCCTCGTCAGCGGAGGGTACGTCGGTTGCGCCGGGCGGGGCGTACCTGCAATGGATACGCGCGTCGGTCGGCACCAGCGTGCGGCTGATTCCGGTCGAGCAGGTGGCCTATCTGCGCGCCGACGAGAAGTACACACTGGTCGTCTGGGAAGGCGGCGAGGCGCTGATCCGCAAGACCATCCGCGAGCTCGCCGATGAGCTGGATCCGCAGCGCTTCGCGCAGATCCACCGCTCGGTGATCGTCAACCTGCATCAGGTGACGCAGGTGCAGCGCGGCCTCAATGAGACCGCCGAGGTGCATCTGAAGGGGCGCAGCGACGTGCTGCCGGTGAGCCGCAGCTTCGTGCACGTGTTCCGTCAGATGTGAGTCAGCGCGGGCGCGGCGACGCCGGCCGGGGCGGCGGTCGGCGTGGTGGTCCGCGTGATCGCGCAGTCGGCTGAATCCTGCGCGTTCGCGACCTTGGCGCTGCCGCCGTCGATCACCAGCGCGGTGCGCTGCCCGGTCACCGTGACCCGCGGCATTTCGATCACGGCGGCTGGTGCGCGTGCGAGATGGGTGTCTCGTCCGAAGAGCGCCGAACCGACGGCCAGCGTACCGGCCATCAACAGGCTGAACGTGAGAAAGCCGGAGAAGATGCGGTCGAACATGGTGGTGCTCCTGCTGGATGCGACGCGCCTGATGCGTGTTCGTCTCGAATGAACTCTAGGGACTTGGTGCCTGGGGCGAAACCGGCGTGCGACGAACGGTTGTTTTGCCGGGTCGATCTGCAATGGCGGTGGATGAAGGCCGGTCCGCGCTGAGCGGCGCGCGGTGCCAAACGTTTGCGCCATGCGATCAAAAAAACGCCCGAGGCCAGGAGTCTCAAGGGCCTCAGGCGTGGGGAGCCTGATGAGGAGAAGCATCGCATGGCGCGTCACGACGCGCCATGCGAGAGATCGATTACTTCGAATCGGCGAGTGCCGTGCGATGCCCGGTCACGACCACGGTTTCGAGCTGCACGACCGGCACGGCCCTGGCGGCAGCCTGCTGCTGTTGCTGTTGGTCGATGCGGGCTTGCGCGCTCGCGGCGAAGGCGATCGTTGCGGTGGCGATCACGGCGAAGGTGGCGGCATAGGCGCTGAGGCGGCTGATCATGATGGGCTCCTGTGTGAGTGGCGTTCGACTTGCGATGGAACGAACTCTAGGAGCGCGCCGGGCACGCGCCAACGCGGATGCGACGAACTGCGCCGCAGCGCGGATGAAGCGCGCGTGGCGCCGATCGGTGGCGGGCCGCGCGAGCGCGCCGGGGCGATCAGCGCGCCGTCAAATCGGCTCGGTGCGCTCGATCAGCCACGCTTTCGCGGCGCCGTCGACCCGCGGCGCGAGCCGGGTGCGCACCGTCGCGTGGTAGGCATTGAGCCAGGCGATCTCGTCGTCGCGCAGCAGTGCGCGAGCGATGCAGCGCGTGTCGATCGGGCACAGGGTCAGCGTCTCGAACTCGAGGAACTCGCCGAACTCGGTGGTGCTGCTGTTCGCGCCCAGCGAGGCGGCCGGCACGTTCATCACGAGGTTCTCGATGCGGACCCCCCAGCGCCCCGGCCGGTACAGGCCCGGCTCGACGCTGGTGATCATCCCGGGCTCCATCGCCATGTGCGCGTCGGGGATCGTGCGCGAAATCGACTGCGGCCCTTCGTGCACGTTCAGGAAGTAGCCGACGCCGTGGCCGGTGCCGTGGCCGTAGTCCAGTCCGTGCTCCCACAGCGGCGCGCGCGCGATCGCGTCGAGCATAGGCGACAGCGTGCCGCGCGGGAAGCGCGTGCGCGACAGCGCGATCGTGCCCTTCAAGACCCGCGTGTAGTCGTGCCGGTGCTGCTCGGTGATCGTGCCGATTGGCCAGACCCGCGTGATGTCGGTCGTGCCGCCCAAGTATTGCGCGCCCGAGTCGATCAGCAGCAGCCCGCCTTCGCCCGGCACGACCTCGATCACCGCATGCGACTCGCGCGTTGCGCGGTAGTGCGGCATCGCGCCGTTCGCGTTGAACGCCGCGATCGTGCCAAAGCTCAGGCCGACGAAGCCGGGGCGCTTCGCGCGCGCGGCGCTGATCTTCTCGTCGATGGTCAGCTCGGTGATGCGCTCGTGGCCCAGCGCCTGCTCGAACCAGGCATAGAACTCGCACATCGCCGCGCCGTCCTGCTCCATGGCGTCGCGCACGTGCAAGGCCTCGGCCTCGGTCTTGCGGCTCTTGAACAAGGTGCTGGGGTTGATCGCCTCGACGATCTTGACGCCGTTCGCGACGTTCGCGAGCAGCCCATGGGTCACGCGACGCGGGTCGACCAGCAGCACCGTCGCGGCGGGCAGCGCCGCCAGCGCGGCGCCGGCCTGTGCATAGGGCTCGATGCGCAGGCCGTCGGCCGCGAGCGCCGCCTGCAGCGCTGCGTCGACCTTGCCCTCGCCGACGAACAGACGCACGCCGTGGTCGGCATCGCGCCCGATCAGCGCATGCGCCAGGAACACCGGGTTGTAGGTCACGTCGGCGCCGCGCAGGTTGAACAGCCAGGCGATGTCGTCGACTGTCGAGACGAAATGATGGGTCGCGCCGTGCCTGGCCATCGCCTCGCGCACCGCGGCGAGCTTCGCGGCGCGCGCGAGCGGCGCCTGCGGCGCGCGATGTTCGTAGACCTTCGCATCGGGCAGGCCGGGGCGCTCGGGCCAGACTTCGGCCAGCACATCGACGTCGGTGCGCAGCCGGATGCCGGCGCGTTCCAGCGTCGCGCGCAGGAACTGCGTGGCGGCCACGCCCAGCACGTTGCCGTCGACGCCGACGCTGTCGCCGGCCCTCAGTGTCGTGGCCAGCCACTCGACGTGCTGCGTGCTGTTGCCGGTGGGAATCTTCACGAGCTCGGTGCCGGTGCCGGCCAGCTCGGCCTCGGCCTGCACCCAGTAGCGGCTGTCGGCGAACACCGCGGCGGTGTCGTGCGTGACGACCAGCGTGCCCATGGACCCGGTGAAGCCCGACAGCCACTGCCGGCCCTGCCAGCGCTCGGGCAGGTACTCGCTCAGGTGCGGGTCGCTGGACGGGACCAGCACCGCGGCCAGACCGAGGCGCTGCAACGCGTCGCGGACTTTTTCGATGCGCAGGCGATGGGTGGAGGTGCGAGTGTCCATGGGCGTGTACC
>DATEFR010000071.1:0-9487 GCA_035280545.1 Burkholderiaceae bacterium
CCTTGAACATCGTCGACTTCTGGCGCCGGTTGCCGTAGATCAGCGTGAAGCGCGAGTGCGGCTCGCGTGCCAGCACCGTCTTCATGATCGACAAGATCGGCGTGATGCCGCTGCCGCCGGCGATGCCCAGGTAGTGGCGCGCTGCGGCCGGGTCCAGCGGCACGAAGAACCGCCCTTCGGGCGCCATCACGTCTATCGTGCGGCCGGGCCGCAGCTCCTCGTGGACCCAGCTCGAGAACAGGCCGCCCGGCACCTTGCGGATGCCCACGCGCAGCTCGCCGTCGTCGACGCCGGCGCAGATCGAGTACGAGCGGCGCTGCTCGGCGCCGTCGATCTTCTCGCGCAGGGTCAGGTGCTGGCCTTGCGTGAAGCAGAAGGTGTCGGCCAGCTCGTCGGGGACGTCGAACGAGACGATCACGGCCTCGTCGGTGTCGGGGACGATGCTTTTGACGGACAGGGGGTGGAAGTGCAGGCTCATGGCCATTCAGATCGGCTTGAAGTGTTCGAACGGCTCGCCGCACGCGCGGCAGCGGTACAGCGCCTTGCAAGCGGTCGAGCCATACGCCGAAAGGCGCTCCGTGTTCATGCTGTCGCAACGCGGGCACGCCAGCGTCGGTTCGCGCCGCACCAGGCGGATAGGCACGCCCTGCTCGGCCGCCGCCGCCCCCGGCGGCGCGATGCCGTACTCGCGCAGCTTGCGCCGCCCTTCGGCGCTGATCCAGTCGGTGGTCCACGCGGGTGCGCGCTGCAGCCGCACCGCGACACGCTCGAACCCCGCCTCGGCGAGCGCCACCCGCACCGATTGCTCGATCACCTCGGTCGCCGGGCAGCCGGAGTAAGTCGGCGTCAGCACGACGGCGAGGCTGCCGTCGTCGCGCTCGGTGAGCTCGCGCACGATCCCGAGGTCGACCACCGAAACCACCGGCACCTCCGGGTCCAGCACGCGTTCGAGCACATGCCAGGCCCGCAGCGCCCGCTCGGTGGCGTCGACCCGTGCAGCCGCCGACACCGCCATCACCATGTCGCCCCCGGGAACGTGCGCTGCAGATGCTGCATCTCGGCGAGGATGTAGCCCATGTGCTCGCTGTGCCGCCCCAGCGTGCCGGTGCTGCGGAACGCGCGCTCGGCCGGCGGCGTCAGCTGGGCGGCCGTCAACACCGGCAGCACCTCGGCACGCCACGCGTCGCGCAGCTCGGCGCGGCTGGGGCCCAGGCCCGAACGCGCCGCGTCGGCATCGACGGCGTCGGCCTCGAACAGCTCGGCGAAGTAAGGCCACAGCAGCTCGAGCGCGGCCCGCATGCGCGCGGCCGATTCGTCGGTCCCGTCGCCCAGCCGCACGACCCAGTCGGCCGCGTGCTGCTGGTGGTAGCGCGCCTCCTTGACCGCCTTCGCGGCGATGCCGGCCACCTCGGCATCGCTGGACTGCTCGAGCCGCTGCCACAGCAGCTTCAGCCAGCTCGCCATCGCGAAGTTGCGCAGCACGGTCACCCCGAAGTCGCCGCGCGGCAGTTCGACCAGCGTCAGGTTCAGGAAGTCGCGCTCGTCGCGCAGGTACGCGAGCTGGTCCTCGTCGCGCGCGGTGCCGCCGCGCCGGCCCTCGAGCTCGCCGGCGCGGGTCAGCACCGCGCGGGCCTGGCCGACCAGGTCCAGCGCCATGTTGGTCAGCGCGATGTCTTCTTCGAGCACCGGCGCGTGCCCGGTCCATTCGCCGAGGCGCTGCGCCATGATCAGGCAGGTGTCGCCTATGCGCAGCAGGTAGCGCACGTCGGGCGCGTTCGAGATCGTGATCGAGGCGGTCATGCGGGTCTCTCCATCCGCCTCACATGTGGTCCACGGCCTTCGGCAGCTCGTAGAACGTCGGGTGCCGGTAAACCTTGTCTTCCATCGGATCGAAGTAGCTGCCCTTCTCGCCCGGGTCGCTCGCGACGATCTGGTCCGAGCGCACGACCCAGATGCTGGTGCCTTCCTGGCGCCGCGTGTAGACGTCGCGCGCGAGCTGGATCGCCATCTTCGCGTCGGCCGCGTGCAGGCTGCCGCAGTGCTTGTGGTCCAGGCCCGACTTCGCGCGCACGAAGACTTCCCACAGCGGCCACTCATGTTCAGTTGGATGGCTCATCACGCCGCCTCCGGAATCGTTTGTTGCTTGCGCGCGTGCGCGAGTGCCGCATCGCGCACCCAGGCGCCGTCGTCCCAGGCCTGCACGCGAGCGGCCAGGCGTTCGCGGTTGCACGGCCCGTCGCCGCCGATCACGCGCCAGAACTCCTGCCAGTCGATCGCGCCGAAGTCGTGGTGCTCGCGCGCTTCGTTCCAGCGCAGCTCGGGGTCCGGCATCGTCACGCCCAGCACCTTGGCCTGCTCGACGGTCGCGTCGACGAACTTCTGGCGCAGCTCGTCGTTGCTGATGCGCTTGATGCCCCAGCGCATGCTCTGCTCGGAGTGCTGCGATTCGCTGTCGGGCGGACCGAACATCATCAGGCTGGGCCACCACCAGCGGTTCACCGCGTCCTGCACCATCGCGCGCTGCGCGTCGGTGCCGTGGGTCATCATCGTCAGCAGGCTCTCGAAGCCCTGGCGCTGGTGGAAGCTCTCCTCGCGGCAGATGCGCACCATCGCGCGCGCATACGGCGCGTACGAGCAGCGGCACAGCGGCACCTGGTTCATGATCGCGGCACCGTCGACCAGCCAGCCGATCACGCCCATGTCGGCCCAGCTCAGGGTCGGGTAGTTGAAGATCGAGCTGTACTTGGCCTTGCCGGTGTGCAGCGCGGCCAGCAGCTGGTCGCGCGAGGTGCCCAGCGTCTCGGCCGCGGCGTAGAGGTACAGGCCGTGGCCCGCTTCGTCCTGCACCTTCGCAAGCAGGATGGCCTTGCGCTTGAGCGTCGGCGCGCGCGTGATCCAGTTGCCCTCGGGCAGCATGCCGACGATCTCCGAGTGCGCATGCTGGCTGATCTGCCGCACCAGCGTCTTGCGGTAGTGCTCGGGCATCCAGTCCTTCGCCTCGATGAAGTCGCCGGCGTCGATGCGTGCGTCGAACGCCGCTTCGCGAGCGAGCTCCTCGGCCGAGCGCAGCGCCGGCTTCTCGACGCCGCCCTCCTTGCCCATCGTGTCCATCGCCTGGGTGTACATGGTCAGTTCCTCATTTCTTGCGCTGGTCAATCACACGCCGCGCCTTGCCGACCAGCGTGCGCTCGATCGAATCGGGCGCGCCGACGTTCACCGTCGTCGTGATCCCGATCAGGGTCTTGATGCGGTCGCGCAGCCACGCGGCGATCGCATCGCGCTCGGCCGTCACGCCGGGCAGCACCTCGCAGCGCACCTCGACCGCGTCGAGATTGCCCTCGCGGGTGACGACGATCTGGTACTGGCCCGACAGCTGCCCCTGCTTCAGCACGATCTCCTCGATCTGCGTCGGGAACAGGTTGACGCCGCGGATGATCAGCATGTCGTCGCTGCGGCCGACGATCTTGCCGATGCGGCGCATGCTGCGCGCGGTCGGCGGCAGCAGCCGCGTCAGGTCGCGCGTGCGATAGCGGATCACCGGCAGCGCTTCCTTCGTCAGCGTCGTGAAGACGAGCTCGCCTTCCGAACCGTCGGGCAGCACCTCGCCGGTGTCCGGGTCGATGATCTCGGGATAGAAGTGGTCTTCCCAGATCACCGGGCCGTCCTGCGTCTCGACGCACTCGCTCGCGACGCCCGGGCCCATCACCTCCGACAGCCCGTAGATGTCGACCGCCTTGATCCCGGCGTTGTGTTCGATCTCGGCACGCATCGCCTCGGTCCAGGGCTCGGCGCCGAAGATGCCGACCTCGAGGCTGGTGCTGCGCGGGTCCATGCCCTGCCGCACCATCTCCTCGACCAGCACCTGCATGTATGACGGCGTGACCATGATGATCTGCGGCTTGAAGTCGCAAATCAGCTGCACCTGCTTCTCGGTCTGCCCACCCGACATCGGCACGACCGTGCAGCCCAAGCGCTCGGCGCCGTAGTGCGCGCCCAGCCCGCCGGTGAACAGGCCGTAGCCGTACGCGACGTGGACCATGTCGCCAGCACGCCCGCCGGCGGCGCGGATCGAACGCGCGACCAGATCGGCCCAGTTCGAGATGTCCTGCTTCGTGTAGCCGACCACCGTCGGCTTGCCCGTCGTGCCCGACGAGGCGTGGATGCGCACGACCTGCTCGCGCGGCACCGCGAACATCCCGAACGGGTAGTTCTCGCGCAGTTCCTTTTTCGTCGTGAACGGGAACTTCGCGAGGTCGGCGAGCGACTTCAGGTCGCGCGGGTGCACGCCGCGCGCCTCGAACGCCTGGCGGTAGTGCGGCACATGGTCGTAGGCGTGCTGCAGGCTCCATTGCAGCCGCTGCAGCTGCAATGCCTGCAGCTCGTCGCGGCTGGCACGCTCGATGGGCTCGAGCTCGCCCGGCTGCGGGGTCTTGACGGTCATCGTGATGTCTCCGGTATCGCGCTCGCGCCTCGCTCTGCGTGGGCTCAACGCGTAGGCAACGGCTCCGGCGCGAAGCACGCATCCGCGAGCGGCACGACCTCGCGGTCCTTCAGGCGGTGCGAGCGGCCGCGCACCATCGCGATCCGCTCGCCGCGCTGGTTGCACACGACGATGTCGTACAGCCCGTTGCGGCCGGCCAGGTGCACCTCGCCCGCCTGCGCGGTCAGCACATCGCCGCCGTGGGCCGATGCGATGAACTCGATGTCCAGCCCGGCCGCGACCGTCAGCGCGTTGCGCGAGTTGCAGGCGAACGCGAATGCCGAGTCGGCCAGCAGCGTGATGAAGCCGCCGTGGCAGATGTCGAAGCCGTTCAGCATGTCGTCGCGCACGGTCATCGTCAGCGTCGCCGTGCCGGGGCCGATCGCGGTCACCTGCATGCCCAGCGCTCGAGAGGCGCGATCGTTCGCGTACATCCCGGTGCCCACCGCATCGGCGACCCGTTGAGCATCGAGCGCCCTCTCAGCCATGGAACCCCACCTTCGCAAAATGCTTCGCCGCGAGCTGCGGCGAGCGCCGGTAGCGCACGTCGCCGTAATGCGCCTGCAGGTTCGCGAGCACCTGCACCACGCGCGAGACGCCGATCGCATCGGCCCAGGCCAGCGGACCGATGGGGTACGCGGTGCCCAGGCGCATCGCGATGTCGATGTCGACCGCGGTCGTGCCGCTCCAGGTCATCACGTCGGCGGCTTCGTTCGCGAGGCAGGCGACGGTGCGCATCAGCGCGAGCCCGGCGACGTCAGCCAGCGCGATCAGCTCGATCTTGGCCGGCTGCAGCACCGCGGCGAGCTGCGCAAGCGCGTCGTCGGGGCCGGTCGCGGCCAGCAGGTTGGTCGTCGAATAGTCGCGTGCCAGGTCCAGCAGCAGCATGGGCGCGGCGGTTTCGACGCAGCGCTCGGCCAAGGTTCGACCATCGGTCAGCGCGACGACGATTTCGCCGATGCGCAGCGTCTCGGGCGCAAGCGAACGGTCGGCCTCGATCGCGACATCGGCAAAACGCAGCCGCTCGACCAGCGGCGACAGCAATCCCGACTGCTCGCCAGCCCGCACCAGCAATGCGTTCTCGGGCGCATTGACGACCGGCACGACCGATGCAGCCGGCGGCGGCTTCGCGCCGTTGCGATAGTCGTAGAAGCCGCGCCCGCTCTTGCGGCCATGGCGGCCGGCGCGCACCAGCTCCTGCTGGATCAGGTTCGGCGCATAGCGCGTGTCCCATCCGGTCGCCGCGAACACCGACTCGGTGACCGAGAGGTTGACGTCGGTGCCGATCAGGTCCATCAGCTCGAACGGGCCGAGCGCGAAGCCGCCGGCCTCGCGCAGCACGCGGTCTATCGCCTGCGGCGCGGCGATGCGCTCGGCGAGCAGTCGCAGCCCTTCGGCGTAGTACGGCCGCGCGACCCGGTTGACGATGAAGCCCGGCGCGTTGGGCGCATCGACCGAGCTCTTGCCCCAGGCCTTGCCCAGCGCATGCAGTGCGACGACGAGGTCGTGATCGGTCTCGACACCGGGGATCACCTCGACCAGCTTCATCCGCGTGGCCGGGTTGAAGAAGTGCCAACCCACCAGCCGCTGCGGGTGCGCGAGCCCTTGTGCCACGGCGGTGATCGAGATCGACGACGTGTTGGTCGCGAACACCGCACTCGCGTCGAGCACGCCTTCGAGCTGCTTGAACAGCGACTGCTTCGCGTCCAGCTTCTCGACGATCGCCTCGACGACCAACCCGCAGCCGGCCAGCGCCGCGAGGCTCTCGACCGCGGCCAGCCGCGAGCGCACGACCGCGCGCTCGTGCGTGTCGAGCCGGCCCTTCTGCACCGACGCATCGAGGTCGGCTTCGATCCGCGTCAGCGCGCGCTCGGCCGCGCCGGGTTGCGCATCGAACAGGCGCACCGCGTGGCCGGACTGCGCCGCGAGCTGCGCGATGCCCGCGCCCATGCTGCCGGCGCCGATCACGCCGACCACTGTTTCCGCATTCAGATTCCAGGTCATCGTCACGGTGCCTTATCGATCGCTGAAAACCGCGGGCCGCTTGGCCATGAACGCCGCGACGCCTTCGAGATAGTCGTGCGCCGCACTGAGGCGGCTCTGCAGCCGGCCTTCCTGGCTCAGCGCGTCGGCATGGTCCATCGTCATCGCCGAATCGATCGCGGCGCGCGTCGCCGCCAGCGCGGCGACCGGCATCGCGGCCATGCGCGCCGCGGTGGTCGCGATCTCGTCGACGAAGGCCGCATCGTCGACGACCTTCCAGATCAGGCCCATCGCCTTCGCGTCGTCGGCCGAGAGCTTGTCGCCGGTCATCGCGAGCGCCAGCGCGTTTGCGCGGCCGACCAGGCGCGGCAGCAGCCAGGTGCCGCCGGCATCGGGTACCAGGCCGATCTTCGAGAACGCCTGGATGAAGCTGGCCGAGCGCGCCGCGATCACGAGGTCGCAGCCCAGCGCGATGCTCGCGCCGGCACCGGCGGCAACGCCGTTGACCGCTGCGATCACGGGCACCGGGAAGGCGCGCAGCCGCAATGCCAGCGGCTTGTAGAAGCGCTCGATCACATGGCCGACATCGACCGGTTTGCCATCGGCCGATGGCGCGACCGCCGGGTCGGCCAGATCCTGTCCGGCGCAGAAGCCGCGACCCGCGCCGGTCAGCACCAGGCAACGCACCGCACGGTCGGCTTCGGCCTCGGCCAACGCCGCGGCGAGCTGCTCGTGCATCGCGCCGGTGAAGCTGTTCAGCGCCTTCGGGCGGTTCAGGGTGATCGTGCGGACCGCGCCTTGTTGCGCGACCAGCACCAACGCATCGTCGTCGGCCATGCGGGCTCCCGGGTAGGCCGGTGCGCCCGAAACATATTCGACCGACCGGTCAGTAGAGTTTAAGGTCGGTCGCCGCGATGCACAAGCGGGATGGGCCGGGGTTTACCCGCGACGTTCAGTCAGCGACCCGGCGCATCGGTGCATCAGTCGCCGGCGGCATTCAACGCCAGTGCGAGCCGCGCACCGACCCGCGCGTTGTTCTTCACCAGCGCGATATTCGTCGTCAGGCTGCGGCCTTCGGTCAACGCCTTGATGCGCCCGAGCAGGAAGGGCGTCACGGCCTTGCCCGTGATGCCCTGCGAAGCCGCGTCGTTCAGCGCCTGGGCCGTGATCGCGTCGATCTCGGCCTTTGGCATCGCGTCGGCCGTCGGCACCGGATTGCTGACGACGATTCCTCCGGCAAGGCCCAGCGCCCATTGGGTCCGGATGAAGCGCGCCTGCTCGGCCGCCGTGTCGAGGCGGAAGTCGGCCTTGAAGCCGCTGTCGGGCGTGTAGAACGCGGCGAAGTTGTCCTGGCCCACGCTGATGACCGGCACGCCGTGCGTCTCCAGGTATTCGAGCGTCAGGCCGATGTCGAGTATCGACTTGGCTCCGGCGCAGACGACGGCGACCGAGGTCCGCGCAAGCTCCTGCAGGTCTGCGGAGATGTCGAACGACGTCTCGGCGCCGCGGTGCACGCCGCCGATTCCGCCGGTGACGAAGACGGCGATCTGCGCCAACGCCGCGCAGATCATGGTCGCCGCCACCGTCGTCGCGCCGATCTTGTGGCTGGCGACGACAAACGGCAGATCGCGTCGGCTGACTTTGAGCGCCTCCGGTGACCGGCCCAGCAGCTCCAGTTCGTCGTCCGTCAGACCGATGCGGATCTTGCCGCCCAGCACGGCGATCGTCGCGGGAACAGCGCCGTGCGCCCGGATGATCGCCTCCACCTCGCGGGCGGTCTGCACGTTCTGCGGATACGGCATGCCGTGGGAAATGATCGTCGACTCCAGCGCGACGATCGCACGGCCGTCGGCGCGGGCCGCGGCGACTTCGGGCGCGAATTCGAGCAGGTCTTGCGGCTTCGCCATCGTCATGTCGATTCCTGAAGTGCATTCAGCCACGCGGGGCTGAGTTCGGGGTGAACGGTGGCCGTGGTCTGCACGGTCAAGGCCGCCAGGCGCAGCCCGAGCTGGCAAGCCGTGGCCAGGGCTTGCGGAGATCGACAAAGCCCGGCGCAAACGCCGGCGGCAAAGGCGTCGCCCGCGCCGGTGACATCCACCACCTCCACGGCCGGGGCGGGCAGATGCCGCATGGCCTCGCCAGCCTGGCTGCAGATGGCGCCGCCGGCACCTTGCGTGAGCACGATCTGCTGGACGCCGCGGCCGTGCAACAGGGCGAATGCTTCGGCGTCGTCTTTCGCTTCGGGCAGCACCGTCCGCAGCTCGCCACGGTTGAGGATCAGGCATTGCAGGCCGCGCAGGTCCGGTGGCAACCGATCCATCTTCGGCTCGGACACGGCGACCGCGACCAGCGCACGGCCATGCTCGCGTGCCTCCTTCAGCAAGAACGCCACGCTGCTGGCCGGCAGATTCAGGTCCAGCACCGTCAATCGCGCCCGTGTGCGTCCAGCGCCGCTGCGCTCGAGAAACTGCGGTATCAGCTGATCGGTCAACGGCATGGCGGCCAGCCCGAGAACCATCTGCCCATTGCCGTCGAGCACGGCGGTGTAGCTGCCGGTGGCCGCACCGGGCGCGACCCAGGTGTCGCGCACGGACAAGCCGACCGAGGCGGCCTGCGCCAGCAGCGCGCTGCCGGCCGCGTCGTCGCCCACGGCACTGATCAACTGCGTCGGCAGACCCAGTCGCGCCAGGTTCTCCGCGACGTTGCGTGCCACACCGCCGAAGGCCTCGACTTGCACGGACGGATTGGACGTCCCCATCTGCAAGCGTCCCAGCGTGCGCAGCTTGCGATCGATATTCGCGCCGCCGATGCAGACCACATCCGCATGCGCCGCGTCCATGTTCGAGTCCATGTCCGCAGTATAAAAACGCGGAGCTGCGCGACCAGACGCCCATATTGAGCGCTCGCCCTTCAGCGGCAGATCATCGCGCTTTCGTCGATCAGCACCGCCTGCTCCCGCGCGCTGAGCGTGCGCAGAAATGCGACGACGTCGCTGCGCTCGGCCAGCGTCAGCGCCGGCATGGG
>DATEFR010000072.1:0-2717 GCA_035280545.1 Burkholderiaceae bacterium
CTGCGACATCGCACCCGGCCTGAAGCGGCGCTTCGCGTTCGAGCGGCTGCTGCCGTTCGCCGACGCGGCCACGCGCGCCGAGCTGCAGCGCCTGCGCAGCCACGCACAGGCACGCATCCGGACCAGCGCCGTGCCGATCTACGCGAGCGACCTGTCCTTCCGCATGGTCGACTTCGCACGCCGCAACGCGCAGCGTGCCGGCGTCGAGGCGGCGATCACGTTCAACGGCGGCGATGCGCTCGATCGGCCCGCCCCCGAGTTGCCCGACGGCCTGCCGGGCACCTTGATGGTCAATCCGCCGTACGGCGAGCGCATCGAGGTGGGCGGCAAGGCAAGGAATACCTCAGCCCGAACGGGTCCGGGTCCGGGCCCGAGTACGGGTTCAGATCCGCAACGCACCGCCCCCGACGACTTCTTCGCCCGCCTCGCCGCGCACTGGAAACGCGCCTACACCGATCACCCCGCCGGTTGGACCGCGTACGTGCTCAGCCCCGACATGAAGCTGCCGAGCGCGATGCGCCTGAAGGAATCGCGCCGCGTGCCGATGTGGAACGGGCCGATCGAGTGCCGGCTGTTCCGCTTCGATCTGATCAAGGGCTCGGCGCGTTGAGCGCCGGCCCTTGTGGTGTCACGAGCGCGGCGAGAGCTGCGCCAGGATGTCGCCCATGTTGCCCAGCCCGTCGGCCGGCGCCTCGCCGTTCGGGGTGAGCCGGTCCACGGCCTGGGGCAGGATCTGCGCGAGCTGGTGGGCCGCGTCGCCGTGGGACAACCCGAGCTGCTGCGCGATCTGGGCGATCGCGTCCGAGCCCAGCACGCTCGAGAGCTGATCGCCCGAGATCGGCGCGTTCTGGCCGCGCGCGATCCACGAGCCGATCACATCGCCCATTCCGCTTTGCGTGAAGCGGCCGATCAGGTCGCCGAGCCCGCCGATGCCACCGCCACCGGCCTGCTGACCGTTCGCGAGCATCGCGATCACCGCGTTCAGCAACGCGCCTTGTGCGTTGCCGCCCGGCAGGCCGCCACCGCCGCCTTGCCCCTGGAGCCCACCGTTCTGGGCAGCACCCGCCACTGCATTCAGCACCGCATCGAGCAAGCTCATCGGAATCTCCCGGAATTGACGCTCGGCGATTCTCGCGGCGGTGCGATGCCGAGGCAAGGCGCGTGACAACCCTGTCGCGGCGCTGTCAGCCGCCTGCCAGCCCCAGGTAGGCGAGCAGCGCCAGCGGCGCCGTGTCGGCACGCAACACGCGCGGGCCCAGCGAAGTCGGGCCAAAGCCGTGGCGCCGCGCGGCCGCTTCTTCGGCGTCGCTCAGGCCGCCTTCGGGCCCGCTCAGCGTGATCACCGCGGCGGGTCGGGCTCGCAGGCGCTCCTGCAGCGGCGAAGCGTCGTCGTCCAGGCTCAGGAGCCAGCGCGCGGTCGGGTCGGTCGGGGCTATCGGTGGGGCCGGCAGCGTCGCGAGCCAGTTTGGCAACGCCGCGATCGGCTCGATCCGCGGCACCCGGTTGCGGCCGCATTGTTCGCAGGCCGCGATCGCGATCGCCTGCCAATGCTCGCGCCGCTTCAGTGCACGCTCGCCGGCGAGGCGCAGCACCGAGCGCTCGCACAGCAGCGGCTGGATCGCCGCGACGCCGAGCTCGGTCGCTTTCTCGACCAGCGTGTCCATGCGCTCGTTCGCCGGCACACCCAGCGCGAGCGTGACCTCCAGAGGCAGCTCGCGGTCCACCTCGCGGCACTCGGCCACTTGCACGACCACCCGGCCGCGCCCCATCTGCACGACCTCGGCGGACCACTCGGCGCCGCGGCCGTCGAACAGCGTCAGCGTTGCGCCGGGCTGCAGACGCAGCACCTGCACATGACGGACGGCACCCTCGGGAAGATCGAACTCGGCCCCGGCCACGAGCGCGGGTGCCGCGACATGCAAACGCGCTGGCATCGCGCGAGTGTGCCTCAGCGGTGCGTCACCGAACGAGACGTCGCACCCGCAACTTGGTCCACGCGCGCACGCGCCGCACCGCGGCACGCGCAGCGCGCCACACCGGCGAGCCCACGACCGAGGCCTTCACGCGCTGTTTCGTCGCGATCCACCATGCCATCCCACGCGCGAACCACGCGAACTGCATCAGCTGACGCTCGGTCAGCACGAACAAGCGGCCGACCAGCGCGGTACCGATCACTTTCGCGGCGACGATCACCGCCACGCCGAGCGCCGCGCGCCCTTCGTGGATCAGCCACAGCGCCAGCAGCTTGACCGGGAACAGCAGCACGGCCGGGACGATGAACAGCACCAGCGCGAGCCACGGCGGTGCATTCGCGATGCGCGCCTCGAGCCAGGCCAGCGGCGGCCAGCGGGAGATCCGCGCGGCCAGCGCGGTCAGCGGCCGCCAGCCCCATTCCTCGATGAACAGGACGATCGCCGCGAGCGTCAGCAGCACGCCGCGCGCGATCCGCCACAACCACTTGAAGACGATCATCGTCCGGCGATTCTGCGCGCGAACCAGTCGCCGACGATTCCGCGGGTGTAGACGCTCGCGACCTCGACGACGAAGCGGCCGAAGTCGACATGCGCGGTGTCGTCGGCGCGATCGGAGATCGCGCGCAGCACCGCGAACGGCCGATCGAAATCGGCACAGACCTGGGCGACCGCCGCGCCTTCCATCTCGACCGCGAGCGCATCCGGCAACTCGGCGCGCAGCCGCGCGCTCTCGGCGGCGCTGGC
>DATEFR010000073.1:0-3464 GCA_035280545.1 Burkholderiaceae bacterium
CTGTGGGCCTCGACGCTGAAGCGCACCGCGCCGCAATGACACGAACCATCCAGACGCATTCGCCGCTCCTTCGTAAACTCGGCCCATGGACATGATCGCATTCATCGGCGGCGGCAACATGGCGAGCGCCATCATCGGCGGGCTGCGCAAGAACGGGCGCGACGGCGCGAGCATCGTCGTCGTCGACCCGGGCGACGCCCAGCGCGCGAAGCTCGCGAGCGACTTCGGCGTGCGCTCGCTCGCCGCGGCCGATGCCTCGCTGGCGCAGGCATCGCTCGTCGTCTGGGCCGTCAAGCCGCAGCTGTTCGCGGCGGCGGCCGCGCCGTGCGCTGCCTACGTGAAGAGTGCGCTGCAGCTCAGCGTGATGGCCGGCATCCGCAGCGACGCGATCGCCCGTGCGAGCGGCAGCGAGCGCGTCGTGCGCGCGATGCCGAACACGCCGGCCCTGATCGGCCAGGGCATCTCGGGGTTGTACGCACGCGCCGCGGTCGGCACGGCCGAGCGCCAGCAGGTCGAGGCGGTGCTCGCGCCGACCGGGCAGACGCTGTGGGTCGCCCGCGAGGAGGATCTCGATGCGGTGACCGCGTTGTCCGGCTCGGGGCCGGCCTACGTGTTCTATTTCGTCGAAGCGATGATCGCCGCGGCGCAACAGATGGGCCTGTCGGCGCAGCAAGGCAAGCAGCTCGCGCTGGCGACCTTCGCCGGCGCGACGCAACTCGCCGCGAACTCCGACGAGCCGCCGGAGCTGCTGCGCGAGCGAGTCACCTCCAAGGGGGGTACGACCTACGCGGCGCTGACCGCGCTCGAATCCGCCGGCGTGAAGCAGCACTTCATCCATGCGCTCGCCGCGGCGCAGCAGCGTGCCCGCGAACTCGGAGACGAGTTCGGCCGCTGATCACGCAGCGCGGGTTGGCTGGCGGCATGCCGGAACCGGCGTGAGCTCATGCAAAGCCGGCATGGAAGTTGGCGGTAATCGCAGCGCACGGCGCCTACAGTTGCGGCCCATGCAGGCACCGGGTCACGAGCCTGGTTGCCCGAGCATGCAAACCAACCGAGATCCGCTATGACCCAGCTTTCCTTTGTCAGCGGCCACGCTGACAGTCCGTGGCAGACCTATCTCTCGCAAGTCGACCGCGTCGTGCCGTACCTCGGCAACCTGGCGCGCTGGAGCGAGACGCTGAAGCGCCCGAAGCGCGCGCTGATCGTCGACGTGCCGATCGAGATGGACAACGGCAGCGTCGCGCACTTCGAGGGTTATCGGGTCCAGCACAACCTCTCGCGCGGCCCCGGCAAGGGCGGCGTGCGGTATCACCCCGACGTGACGCTCGAGGAGGTGATGGCGCTGTCGGCGTGGATGACGGTCAAGTGCGCGGCCGTGAACCTGCCGTACGGCGGCGCCAAGGGCGGCATCCGCGTCGACCCGAAGAAGCTGTCGATGAAGGAGCTCGAGCGCATGACGCGCCGCTACACGAGCGAGATCGGCATCATCATCGGGCCGCAGCGCGACATCCCCGCGCCCGACGTGAACACCAACGGGCAGATCATGGCCTGGATGATGGACACGTACTCGATGAACATCGGCGGCACCGCGACCGGTGTCGTCACCGGCAAACCTCTTCACCTCGGCGGCTCGCTGGGCCGCGTGAAAGCGACCGGCCGCGGCGTGTTCGTCACCGGCCGCGAAGCCGCGCGTCGCATCGGGCTGAAGCTCGACGGCGCGCGTGTCGCGGTGCAGGGCATGGGCAACGTCGGTGGCGCTGCGGCCGAGCTCTTCGTGCAGGCCGGCGCGAAGCTGGTCGCGGTCCAGGACCACACCGGCACGCTGGTCAACCCGGCCGGCTTCGACATCGCCGACACGATGGCCGTGCTCAAGCGCGACGGCGGCATCGCCAACTATGCCGGCGCCGAGACGATCGCCAACGAGGCGTTCTGGGACGTGGACTGCGACATCCTGATCCCGGCCGCGCTCGAGAGCCAGATCACGCCCGAGCGTGCGAACCGCATCAAGGCCAAGCTCGTGCTGGAAGGCGCGAACGGCCCGACGCTGCCGACCGCCGATGACGTGCTGCAGGAACGCGGCGTCCTGGTCGTGCCCGACGTGATCTGCAACGCCGGCGGCGTGACCGTCAGCTACTTCGAGTGGGTGCAGGACTTCTCGTCGTTCTTCTGGAGCGAGGACGAGATCAACGTGCGGCTGGACAAGATCATGGTCGACGCGCTGAAGAAGATCTGGGACACCGCCGATCGCCACAAGATCAGCCTGCGCACCGCAACCTTCGCGGTGGCCTGCGAGCGCATCCTCGCGGCACGCGAGGAACGCGGCCTGTACCCCTGACGCGTCGCGCCGGGGGCACGCGCTGCGCGCATCAGCGCAGCGCGTAGGCCAGCACGGTTCCGGCAAACACCACGAAGCCCAGCCAGTGGTTCAGGCGGAAGGCGCGGAAGCACCCATCGCGCGTGCGTTCGCGGATCAGCGTGTAGTGCCACGCCGCGATCGCCGCGCCGGCCGCGATGCCGGCCTGGAACGGCCAACTCAAGCCCAGGCTCGCGCCGATCGCAGCCCAGATCGCCAGGTAGAGCCCGTAGAACAGCATCACGCCGGCGACGTCGAAGCGCCCGAGCGTGATCGCCGAGGTGCGGATGCCGATCTTGAGGTCGTCGTCGCGGTCGACCATCGCGTATTCGGTGTCGTACGCCAGCACCCAGAACAGATTGCCGACGAGAAGCGCCCAGGCGAGCGCCGGGACGCGGCTCTGCACCGCGGCGAACGCCATCGGGATCCCGAAGCTGAACGCGACGCCGAGCACCGCCTGCGGCATCGAGAAAAAGCGCTTCGTGAATGGATAGAAGAGCGTGACCGCGAGCGCCGCGAAGCTCCACAGCACCGCGGACACGTTGGTCGTCAGCACCAGTGCGAACGCGATCAGCGCGAGCACGGCGCCTAGCGTCAGCGCTTCGCGCACGCTGACCGCGCCGCTGGTCACCGGACGCTGCGCGGTGCGCTTGACGAAGCGATCGAAGTCGCGGTCGGCCACGTCGTTGACCGCGCAGCCGGCGCTGCGCATCAGGAACGTGCCCAGCGCGAACACCGCGAGCAGATGCCAGCCGGGAAAGCCGCCGGCGGCGATCCACAGCGCCGCGAGCGTCGGCCACAGCAGCAGGTAGGTGCCGGCCGGGCGGTTCCAGCGGATCAGGTCGAGGTACAGCGCGGCGCGCGAGCGCGCTGTCGGGGGTGTCGCGGACATCGGGGCCGATTGTCCCAGCCCGCGCGAACGGCCGTCGTCAGACCCGCGCGGCGTGCGCTGCTATTGCTGCGACTGCGGCCAGTGGCTGACGTTCCCGCTCAGGCTGCTGCTGTTGCGACGCGGCGGATCCGACACGCGGTAGGCCGCGACCATCGAGTCGCGGAATTTCGCGCCGTCGAACCGCCGGCTCGCCTCGGCCTTCGCGGCCGCGCCGAGGCG
>DATEFR010000074.1:0-2366 GCA_035280545.1 Burkholderiaceae bacterium
CACGCACTACCCGTGGCAAGAGGAAGAAGTGATCAAGGGCGGGCGCATCCGGTTCGACGGCGGCTCGGTGCACGTGCCGCGGACGCCCGGCCTCGGCGTCGAGCTCGATCGCGAACGGCTCGCGGAGCTGCACGAGCAATACCATCGCTGCGGCGTCCGCAACCGCGACGACCTGCGACAGATGCGCAAGTACGACCCGGCATTCACCGGCAAGAGCCCCCGCTTCTGACAGGTTCGCGAGACTCCGTCCTACCGCCGCGCGGCGCGGGACGCGGCATGCTGGTGTCGTGAAGCTCACGGCCGCCGATCTGCCGTCGTCGCTCTTGCGACTGGCGGCGTTCGCATGGCGCACGCTGAAGGCGTTTCGCGCGAACCAGGGCCTCTTGCTGGCCGGCGCGGTGGCGTACTACTCGCTGCTGTCCATCGTGCCGCTGCTGATCCTGATCGTGATCGCGCTGTCGCACTGGCTCGCGCCGGGCGAGCTGCTCGAGACGCTGGGCCGCTATCTCGAATGGCTGGTGCCGGGCCAGTCGCGCGCGATCCTCGCGGAGCTTGCCAACTTCCTCGTGCATCGCGAGGTCGTCGGCTGGCTGTTGTTCGCGACCATGCTGTTCTTCAGCTCGCTCGCGTTCACGGTGCTCGAGAACGCGATGTCGGTGATCTTCCTGCACCGCGTCGCCGTGCGGCGACGTCACTTCATCGTCTCGGCCGTGCTGCCCTACTGCTGCATTCTCTTTCTCGGCGTGGGCTTGCTGATCGTCACGCTGGTCAGCGGCAGCCTCGAAGCGATGGGCGAGGACGGCGTCGACTTCCTGGGCCGGCACTGGTCGCTGGGCAGCGTCTCGGGCGTGCTGCTGTACCTGCTCGGCTTCGCCGGCGAAGTGTTCATCCTGAGCGGCATCTACCTCGTGATGCCGGTGGGCCGCCTGTCGCTGCGCCATGCGCTGATCGGCGGCGTGACCGCGGCGGTGCTGTGGGAAGCGACGCGGCACGTGCTCGTCTGGTATCTGGGACACATCTCGCAGGTCAGCGTCGTCTACGGCTCGCTGACCACCGCGATCGTCGTGCTGCTCAGCCTGGAGCTCGGCGCGACGCTGCTGCTGTTCGGCGCGCAGGTGATCTCGGAGTACGAGCGGCCGCAGCACGGGGCCTAGGCGCTGCGCGGCGGCGCGGTCGGATCGATCCTACGCAGCTTGCGGAGGGCTTCCGATGACATGCCGGGCGGCGCGGGAGGACGATGGACTATTCCGCGCAAGCGGCCATTCGCGAGGCTTCGCGGCGCAATCACGAAAGGTTCCCATGAACTCTTCGATACCCCACCCACTGGCCATCGTCACCGGCGCCTCGTCCGGCATAGGCTTCGAGCTGGCGAAGCTGTGCGCAGAGAACGGCTTCGACCTGATCGTCGCGGCCGATCGCGACCTGTACCCGATCGAGAACGCGGCACGGTCGTACGACGTTCACGTCGACGTCGTCGAGACCGATCTGTCGAAATTCCAGGGCGTCGGCCGTCTCCTGACCGTGCTCGGCGACCGCACGCCCGATGTGTTGGTCGCCAACGCCGGGCACGGCCTCGGCCACGCGTTCCTGGATCAGCCGTTCGAACAGATCCAGGGCGTCATCGACACCAACATCACCGGCACGCTGTACCTGATCCAGCAGGTGGCGCTGCGGATGGTGGAGGCGCGGCACGGGCGCATCCTGGTGACCGGCTCGGTCGCCGGCTACTTCCCCGGCACGTTCCAGGCGGTCTACAACGCGACGAAGGCGTTCATCGACTCGTTTGCGTCGGCGCTGCGCAACGAGCTGAAGGACACCGGCGTCAGCGTGACCTGCCTGATGCCCGGCGCCACCGACACGAACTTCTTCGCGCGTGCCGACATGCTCGACACCAAGCTCGGAACCGAACCCAAGGCCGACCCGGCGGAGGTCGCGCGGATCGGATTCGAGGCGATGATGAACCGCGACGCCGACGTGATCGCCGGTTGGAAGAACAAGGTGCAAGTCGCCCTCGCCTCGGTCACGCCGGCTTCGGTGCTCGCCGAGCAGCATCGCAAGCTCGCCGAGCCCGGCACGGCGCGAGTCGAGGAGGCGCGCCGCTGACGCGGGCTTGCCCTTGGAAGCGCCGCGCGATCAGGACGGCGCCGGGCGGCCGCGGCGCAAAGCCAGCAGCATCGCGGCCAGCGCGATCACCTGAAGCGGCAGCAGCATCCACTGGTCGCGACCGATGGAGGCCAGCGTCACCGCCTCGAGCGCCACGCCGGCGATCGGCAGCGGCAGCAGCACGAGCTGCCAGCGCGGCGTGGCCAGCGGCACGAGCGCCAGCGTGGCCGCGATGCAGGGCGCGGGCATCAGGCCGATCACCT
>DATEFR010000075.1:0-9110 GCA_035280545.1 Burkholderiaceae bacterium
TCGCGCTCGAGCTGGTCGCGCCGCAACGTCACGTAGCGCGGCGTCGGCAGCCCCTCGGCGATCCAGACGCGCTTGGTCATCACCTTGTCCATCGCGATCGCCGAGGCCATCACGCCCGAGCCGGTGTAGGGGATGCGCAGCAGCTCGAGCGCCCCCTGCACCGTGCCGGCCTCGCCGTGGCGGCCGTGCAGCGCGATGAAGACACGCGCGAAGCCATCGCGCTTGAGCTCGACGAGCTCACGCTCGGACGGGTCGAACGCATGCGCGTCGACGCCCTGCGACTGCAGCGCGGCGAGCACGCCGGTGCCCGACATGAGCGAGATCTGGCGCTCGGCCGAGTCGCCGCCCATCAGCACCGCGACCTTGCCCAGCGCCTTGACATCCGTGTTCATGACGCCTCCTTCAGCATCTCGGCCACCTGCGCCGGCACGTTGCCGATCGAGCCCGCGCCCATCGAGATGACGACGTCGCCGTCGCGCACCTGGTCGGCGATCGTGCGAGGCATCTCGGCGATGTCGTCGACGAACACCGGATCGACCTTGCCTGCCACCCGCAGCGCGCGCGCCAGCGAACGGCCGTCGGCCGCGACGATCGCCGCTTCGCCAGCGGCGTAGACCTCGCCGAGCAGCACCGCATCGGCCGTGCCGATGACCTTGACGAAATCCTCGAAGCAGTCGCGCGTGCGCGTGTAGCGGTGCGGCTGGAACGCGAGCACCAGGCGCCGGCCCGGGAACGCGCCGCGCGCGGCGGCGAGCGTCGCCGCCATCTCGACCGGGTGGTGACCGTAGTCGTCGATCAGCGTGAACGTTCCGCCGCCGTTCGCGGCGCCGACGGGCTGCTCGCCGTAGCGCTGGAAGCGCCGGCCGACGCCGTTGAACTCGGCCAGTCCCTTGATCACCGGCGCATCGGGCAGCTCGAGCTCGGCGGCGACCGCGATCGCCGCGAGCGCGTTCAGCACGTTGTGGTTGCCCGGCAGGTTCAGCGTGACCTGCAGGTCGGGCATGCGCACGCCGTTGCGGCGCTGCGCGGTGAAGCGCATCGTGCCGCCGTCGGCACGCACGTCGACCGCGCGGACCATCGCGTCCTCGGCAAAGCCGTAGGTCACGACCGGCCGCGAGATCATCGGCATGATGGCCCGCACGTTCACGTCGTCGGCGCACAGGATCGCCGCGCCGTAGAACGGCATGCGGTGGATGAACTCGACGAACGCGGACTTCAGCTTCGCGAAGTCGTGGCCGTAGGTGTCCATGTGGTCGGCGTCGATGTTCGTGACCACCGCCATCACCGGCGTCAGGTTCAGGAACGACGCATCCGACTCGTCGGCCTCGACGACGATGTAGTCGCCCAGGCCCAGCCGCGAGTTCGCACCCGCGTCGTTGAGCCGGCCGCCGATCACGAAGGTCGGGTCGACGCCCGCTTCGGCGAGCACGCTGGTGACCAGCGAGGTCGTCGTCGTCTTGCCGTGCGTGCCGGCGATCGCGATGCCCTGCTTCAGCCGCATCAGCTCGGCCAGCATCACCGCACGCGGCACCACCGGCACGCGCTTGGCACGCGCCGCGATCACCTCGGGGTTGCTGGCCGCGACCGCGGTCGACGTGACGACGGCCTCGGCGCCGGCGATGTGCGCCGCGTCGTGGCCGATGCGCACGCGGATGCCCAGCGACGCGAGCCGCTGCGTCGTCGCGCTCGCATGCTGGTCCGAGCCCGAGACCGTGTAGCCGAGGTTGTGCAGGATCTCGGCGATGCCGCTCATGCCGGCGCCGCCCACCCCCACGAAATGAATATGTTTGACGGCGTGCTTCATGCAGCCACCAACCTTTCGATCTGATCCGCGACGCGTGCCGCTGCGTGCGGCCTGGCAAGCGAGCGCGCTTTCGCGGCCATCGCCTGCAGCGCGTCGCGCGTGAAACCCGCGAGCAGGTCCGCCAGCTTGCGCGGCGTGAGCTCGTTCTGCGGCAAATGAATGCCCGCGCCTTGGGACGCGAGCCATTGCGCGTTGTCGCGCTGATGCGAAGTCGTGCTGACGACCAGCGGCACCAGCACCGCCGCGACACCGGCAGCGCACAGTTCGCTGACCGTGACCGCGCCGGCACGGCAGACGATCACGTCGCACTCGGCGAGACGCTGCGCCATGTCGTCGATGAACGGCAGGACCTCGGCGTCGACCTTCGCGTCGGCGTACGCGGCCTGCACGCTGTCGCGATGTGCCTGGCCGGTCTGATGCGTCACGACCGGGCGCAGCGCCGCATCGAGCAGCGCCAGCGCCTGCGGCACGCACTCGTTCAAAACCTTCGCGCCCAGGCTGCCGCCGACGACCAGCACGCGCAGGCGGCCGCCGCGGCCGGCATAACGCTGCGCCGGCTCGGGCAGGTTTTCGATCTCGGCGCGCACCGGGTTGCCGGTCACGACCGCGCGCTTGACCTGCTTCGCCGCAGCGCCGTCGAAGCCGAACGCGACCGCATCGGCGACCGGCAGCAGCGCCTTGTTGCTCATCAGCAGCGAGGCGTCGGCGTTGACCAGCATCAGCGGCTTGCTCAGCAGCGAGGCCATCAGCCCGCCCGGGAAGCAGACATACCCACCCATGCCCAGCACCGCGCTCGGCCGGCGCGCGCGGATGATCTTCAGGCAGCTCCAGAACGCGATCAGCATCCGCGCGCCGCCGGTCACCGTGTGCAGCAGCCCCTTGCCGCGCAGACCCGAGAAGCCGATCGCATCGAGCGTGATGCCGCTGGGCGGCACGAGCTTGTTTTCCATCCCGGTGCGCGTGCCCAGCCAGCTCACGCTCCAGCCGCGCGATTGCATCTCGCGCGCCACCGCGAGGCCGGGGATCACGTGCCCACCCGTCCCCGCCGCCATGACCAGCAGGTGCTTGCTCATGCACGGCCTCCGCGCATGAGCTGCCTGTTTTCGATGTCCACGCGCAGCACCACCGCGAGCGCGACCAGGTTCATCAGCACCGCCGAGCCGCCATAGCTCAGCAGCGGCAAGGTCAGCCCCTTGGTCGGCAGCACGCCGAGGTTCACGCCCATGTTGATGAACGCCTGCCCGCCCATCCAGATGCCGATGCCCTGCGCGTACAGGCCGGCGAACACGCGGTCCAGCGCGATCGCCTGGCGGCCGATGTGGAACACCCGGCGCGCGAGCCAGAAGAACGCGACGATCACGCAGGCGACGCCGACGAAGCCCAGTTCCTCGCCGATCACCGCGAGCAGGAAGTCGGTGTGCGCCTCGGGCAGGTAGTGCAGCTTCTCGAGGCTGCCGCCCAGCCCCTGGCCGAAGATCTCGCCGCGGCCGAACGCGATCAGCGAGTGCGAGAGCTGGTAGGCCTTGCCCAGCGTGTACTTCTCGTCCCACGGGTTCAGGTACGCGAAGATGCGCTCGCGCCGCCACGGCGAGAGCGTGATCATCAGCACGAACGCGCTGGTCAGCACCGCGCTGATCAGCAGGAACATCCGGCCGTTGACGCCGCCCAGGAACAGGATGCCCATCGCGATCGTCGCGATCACCATGAACGCGCCCATGTCGGGCTCGGCCAGCAGCAACAGGCCGATCACGCCCAGCGAGATCGCCATCGGGATCACCGCCTGCCAGAACTTCTCGCGCGCATCCATCTTGCGCACCATGTAGCCGGCCGCGTACAGCGCGATCGCGAACTTGGCGATCTCGCTGGGCTGCATGCTGAACGGGCCGATCGGAATCCAGCGGTGCGCGCCGTTGACGCCCTTGCCTATGCCCGGCACCAGCACGACGACCAGCAACAGCAGCGCGCCGACGAAGATCCACGGCGAGACCTTCTCCCAGAACGCGAGCGGCACCTGCACCGCGATCACCGCCGCGACCAGGCCGACCGCGACGAACAGGATCTGCCGCGTCATGAAGTAGGTCGGCACGTAGCGCGCGAACTTCGGGCTGTCGGGCAGCGCGACCGACGCGCTGTAGACCATCACGATGCCGAACGCGAGCAGCGCGATCACGACGCAGACCAGCGTCTGGTCGAAGCCCAGCAGCCGGGTCGGCTGGCCCGCGCCGGTCGCGATCCAGTCGCGCACCGGGATCGCGCCGCCGTCCGCGCTTTCGCGGCGCGGGCGCAGCTTCGAGGCGAAGGCCTTCGCGGAGGCGAGTGCCGCCGTCATGCGATCACCCCGCCGTCATCGGCGACCAGCGCATGCACCGTGTGCACGAACACCTCGGCGCGATGCGCGTAGTTGCGGAACATGTCCAGGCTCGCGCAGGCCGGGCTCAGCAGCACCGCATCGCCGGCATGCGCACGCTCGAAGCACCAGCGGGTCGCGGCTTCGAGGCTCTCGTGGCGTTGCAGCACGATGGCGCCGTCGGCCAGCGCCGACGCGATCGCAGCGGCTATCGGTTCGGCGTCGCGGCCTATCGTCGCGACCGCGCGCGCATGGCGGCGCACCGGCTCGGCCAGCGGCGAGAAGTCCTGGCCCTTGCCGTCGCCGCCGAGGATCACGACGATCTTGCCCGGCGCGCGGTCGGCACCCAGGCCGTTCAGCGCGGCCACGGTTGCACCGACGTTGGTGCCCTTGCTGTCGTCGAACGCATCGACGCCGTGGTGCGTCGCGACGTACTGAACACGATGCGGCTCGCCTTCGTACTCGCGCAGGCCGTGCAGCATCGGCGCGAGCGGGCAGCCGATCGCGGTCGCGAGCGCCAGCGCGGCCAGCGCGTTCGACGCGTTGTGGCGGCCGCGCACGCGCAGCGCATCAGCCGGCATCAGGCGCTGGATGAACAGCTCCTCGGGCTCGACCGCTGCGGCGCTCTTCGCCGCGCGGCCGGACGGGCGCTTCAGCGTCTCGTCGAGCTCGCGCGCGCGCACCAGCCAGGCCATGCCGTTCTCGTCGACCAGGCCGAAGTCGCCGGGGCGCCGCGGCGCGTCCAGCCCGAAGCGCACGACCTCGCGCTCGACCAGGCGAGCCGGTTTGCCGCGCGCACCCTTGACCTGCACCGGCGGCGGGATCAGCACCTCGACCGCCGGATCGTCGCGGTTGATCACGAGCACCGCGTGCTCGCCGAAGATGCGCGCCTTCGCCGCGGCATACGACGCCATCGAGCCGTGCCAGTCCAGGTGATCCTGCGTGACGTTCAGGATCGCCGCGGCGCTGGGCTCGAAGCCTTTGACGCCATCGAGCTGGAAGCTCGAGAGCTCGAGGACCCAGACTTCGGGAAGGTGTTCGAAGACCGGGGCGGCGGGTTCGGGGTCGGGGAGGATCAGCGCGCCTTGCGCGTCGTCGGTGCCCTCGCGTTGGCCCTCACCCCCGCCCTCTCCCAGGGGGAGAGGGGGTTCCGTGCTATCTCCGGCATTGACTCCCTCTCCCTCTGGGAGAGGGTGGGGGTGAAGGCCAACATGCTCCTCAGTGCCACCATCAGCCTCTTCGACACCAGCCACCGCCTCTTCGACCGCACGCGTCGCATCGCCTTCCAGCGCCAGCGCTTCGGCCAGCGTCTGCAGCATCGTCGGCCCGATGTTGCCGGCCGCGGCCACGCGGCGGCCGGTGCGTTCGACCAGCAGCGCGGTCAGCGCGGTCGTCGTCGTCTTGCCGTTGGTGCCGGTGATGGCCAGCACTTTCGGCGCGTAGCCGCGCTCGGCCTTCAGATCGGCCAAGGCTCGCGCGAACAGATCGAGCTCGCCCATCACCGGGATGCCGGTCGCGACGGCACGCGCGAGCGGTGCGGCGATGCGCTCGTCGGTCGGCGCGAGGCCAGGACTTTTCAGCACGAGCTGCACGCCGGCGAACGCCTCGTCGGTCAGCGGGCCGCGCTGCCATTGCGCGTTCGGCACGTGCTCGGCCAACGCCGCCTCGTGCGGCGGCTGCTCGCGCGAATCCCACACGCGCAGGGTTGCGCCGCGCGCCGCGCACCAGCGCGCCATCGCCAGCCCCGATTCGCCGAGGCCGAGGACCAGGACCGTCGCGCCTTGCAGGAAATCCATCATCGACGCAGTTTCAGCGCAGTTTGAGAGAGGCCAGCCCGATCAGGCACAGCAACATCGTCACGATCCAGAAACGCACGACGACTTGCGTTTCCTTCCAGCCGGACTTTTCGAAGTGGTGATGCAGCGGTGCCATCTTCAGGATGCGCTGGCCGGTGCCGTACCGCTTCTTCGTGAACTTGAACCAGCTGACCTGCAGCATCACCGACAGCGCTTCGAGCACGAACACGCCGCCCATGATCCCGAGCACGATCTCCTGGCGCGTGATCACCGCGATCGTGCCCAGCGCGCCGCCGAGCGCGAGTGCGCCCACGTCGCCCATGAACACCTGCGCCGGATGGGTGTTGAACCACAGGAACGCGAGGCCGGCGCCGGCCATCGCCGAGCAGAAGATCAGCAGCTCGCCGGCCCCCGGGATGTACGGGAACAGCAGGTACTTCGAGAAGGTCGCGCTGCCGGTCACGTACGCGAAGATGCCCAGCGCCGAGCCGACCATCACGACCGGCATGATCGCCAGGCCGTCGAGCCCGTCGGTCAGGTTGACCGCGTTGCTGGCTCCCACGATCACGAAGTAGGTCAGCGCGATGAAGCCGAACACGCCCAGCGGATAGCTGATGGTCTTGAAGAACGGCACGATCAGGTCGGCCTTGGGCGGCAGGTCGTTCGAGAAGCCGCTCTGCACCCAGCGCAGGAACAGCTCGAGCACACGCAGGTTCGAGGTTTCCGACACGCTGAACGCGAGATACAGCGCGGCCACCAGCCCGATCACCGATTGCCAGAAGTACTTCTCGCCCGACGGCATGCCCTCGGGGTTCTTCTGCACGACCTTGCGCCAGTCGTCGACCCAGCCGATCGCACCGAACCCCAAGGTCACGACCATCACGATCCAGACGAAGCGGTTGCTCCAGTCGAACCACAGCAGCGTCGAAACCCCGATGCCGATCAGGATCAGCACGCCGCCCATCGTCGGCGTGCCGGTCTTCGCCAGGTGCGTGTCGACGCCGTACGCGCGCACCGGCTGGCCGATCTTCAACGACGTCAGGCGCGCGATCACCCACGGGCCGAACGCGAGGCCGATCAACAGCGACGTCATCGCCGCCATCACCGCGCGGAACGTGATGTACTGGAACACGCGAAAAAAGCCGAATTCCGGGGACAACGTCTGCAGCCAATTCGCGAGGCTAAGCAGCATGCGCGCCTCCTCCCCCTTCGTGCGGGCCACTCGAGGCGAGCAGTGCCTCGACGACCCGTTCCATCCTCATGAAGCGCGAGCCCTTGACGACGACCGCATGGCAGACCGGCGCGCCGGACAGCCCGTCGCCGAGCGCCGCGAGCAGCGACTCGACCGCATCGAAGTGGCGCGCGCCGGGAAACGCCTGCGCGGTGTGTACGCTCATCGCGCCGGCCACCCACAGCACGTCGATGCCGCGCGCCTTCGCATACGCGCCGACTTCGTCGTGGAACGCCGGGCCCTGGTCGCCGACCTCGCCCATGTCGCCGAGCACCAGCCAGCGCGGCGCCGGCAGCGACGCGAGCACGTCGATCGCGGCGCGCACCGAATCCGGATTCGCGTTGTAGCTGTCGTCGACCAGCGTGACCACCCGGCCGTCGCGCACGTAGCTCTTGATCTGCGAGCGGCCCTTGACCGGCGCGAACGCGTCGAGCCCGCGGCGGATCGCATCCAGCGGGCAGCCGGCGGCGAGCGCGCAGGCGGCCGCGGCCAGCGCGTTCTTCACGTTGTGCCAGCCGGCCGCGCGCAACTGCAAGGTCGCCGAGCCGGCCGGCGTCTGCAGCAGGATGGCCCAGTGGTCGTGATCCCACTCGGCGTGGCAGGTCACGTCGGCGCGACCCTGCAGCGCGAAGGTCAGCGTCGGGCGCGTGCCGGCGAGGCCGTGCCACAGCGCCGCGAACTCGTCGTCGGCCGGGAACACCGCGACACCGGCCGGCGCCAGCGCCTCGATCACGCTGCCGTTCTCGCGCGCGACCGCCTCGACGCTGGCCATGAATTCCTGGTGCTCGCGCTGCGCGTTGTTGACCAGCGCGACCGTCGGCTTCGTGATCGCGGCGAGCAGCGCGATCTCGCCCGGGTGGTTCATCCCGAGCTCGACGACACCGGCGCGGTGCCAGGCCGTCTCGTCGCGGCGCAGCCGCAGCAAGGTCAGCGGCACGCCGATGTGGTTGTTCAGGTTGCCGGTGGTCGCGAACGCGGCATCGGCGAGCCAGGCGCGCAGGATCGTCGCGATCATCTGCGTGACCGTGGTCTTGCCGTTGCTGCCGGTCACCGCGATCAGCGGCAGGTCGAAGCGGCTGCGCCAGGCACGCGCGAGCTCGGTCATCGCGGCCAGCGTGTCGGACACCTGCAGCCCGGGCATTCCGGCTTCGGCCAGGCCACGCTCGGCCAGCGCGGCGACCGCACCGCTGGCCTGGGCCTGGGCGAGGAAGTCGTGGGCATCGAAGCGCTCGCCTTTCAGCGCGACGAACAAGTCGCCGCGCTGCAGGCTGCGCGTGTCGCTGTGCACGCGTGCGAACGCGGTCGCGCCGTCGCCGACCAAGGTCGAGCCGGGCAGCAGCGCATGAGCTTCGGCCAGCGTCAGCATCGGGGTCGTCATACACCACCTCCCGCCCGGCGCGCGAGCGCGGCCGCGGCCTGCTCGAGATCGGAGAACGGGTGCTTCACGCCGCCCGCATCCTGGTAGTCCTCGTGACCTTTGCCGGCGAGCAGGATCACGTCCCGCGCGGCGGCTAGCTGCACGGCGTGGGCGATGGCCGCTGCGCGGTTCTCGATCGTGGTCGGGCGCGTGCTGCCGGCATCGAAGCCGGCGACGATCTGCTCGATGATCGCGTTCGGGTCTTCGAGGCGCGGGTTGTCGCTGGTGACGACGACGTGCTGCGCCAGCCGCTGTGCGATTGCGCCCATCACGGGGCGCTTGCCGGCGTCGCGATTGCCGCCGCAGCCGAAGACGCACCACAGCGCACCGTGGCGTTGCGCGGCGAGCGGCCGCAGGGCGGCGAGCGCTTTCTCGAGGGCATCCGGCGTGTGGGAGTAGTCGAAGACGACTTCGGGCAACAACCGTTCGCCCTGAGGTATCGATGGGCCCGCGTGAGGAGGCTTCGATGCCTCATCCCGAACGGGAACGACCCGATCCATCCGCCCCGGCACCGG
>DATEFR010000076.1:0-7939 GCA_035280545.1 Burkholderiaceae bacterium
TGATCACGATCAGCGTGCCGGCAAAGCGCTTCAGCCACGCCTCGAGCCAGACGAGCGCGTCGAGGTCGAGGTGGTTGGTCGGCTCGTCGAGCAGCATCAGCTCGGCCGGGCACATCAGCGCGCGCGCGAGTTGCAGCCGCATGCGCCAGCCGCCCGAGAAGCTGTTCACCGGCGCGTCGAGCTGGTGGGCGCGAAAGCCCAGACCCATCAGCATCGCCTGCGCGCGCGAGCGGGCGTCGAAGCCGCCGGCATCCTGGATCGCGTGGTGCGCATCGGCGATCGCGTGGCCGTCGTCGGCCGCCTCGGCGGCGGCGAGGGCGGTCTGCGCGAGCATTAGCGGCGCGTCGCCTTCGAGCACGAAGTCGGTGGCGCCTTGCTCGGTCTCGGGCATGTCCTGCGCGACCTCGGCCATGCGCCAGCGCGCCGGGATGCTCAGGTCGCCGGCATCGGCCTGCAAACGGTTCGTCAGCAGCGAGAACAGCGACGACTTGCCGGCGCCGTTGCGCCCGACCAGCCCGACTTTTTCGCCCGGCTGCAGCGTGACGCTCGCCTGGTTCAGCACCAGCTTGACGCCGCGGCGCAGCGAGACCTGGTTCAGGACGATCATCGCGCGGCCTTCTTCGCGTAGGCGACCAAGGCCTCGCGCGTGACGACCAGCACTTCGTCGGCCCCGGCGCTGGTTTCCAACCACGCGACTTCGAGCCGCGGGAAGGCGGCCTCGAAGTGGCGCCGCTCGTGGCCGATCTCGAGCACCAGCACCGCATCGCGCGACATCTGCGCCGGCGCATCGCGCAGGATGCGCCGCACCGCATCCATGCCGTCGGCGCCGCCGGCCAGCGCGATCGCCGGCTCGGCGCGGTACTCGGGCGGCAGCGCCGCCATGCTGTGGGCATTGACGTACGGCGGGTTGCAGACGATCAGGTCGTACGGGCCGCGCACGTCGGCCAGCAGGTCGGACTTCACGAGCGTGATGCGCTTGCCCAGCTTGTGCTTGTCGACGTTGATGCGCGCGACCGCGAGCGCATCGTCGGAGATGTCGGCCGCGTCGACCACGACCTCGGGGTAGGCCATCGCCGCGATCACCGCGAGGCTGCCGTTGCCGGTGCACAGGTCCAGCACGCGGTGCGTGCGCTCGGACAGCCACGCATCGAGCACGCCGGTGCCTTCGCCGTCGGCAAGCAGTTCGGCGATGAACGAGCGCGGCACGATGGCGCGCTCGTCGACATAGAACGGCACGTTCTGCAGCCAGGCCTCGCGCGTCAGGTACGCCGCCGGGCGGCGCGATTCGATGCGTTCGGTGACCAGGGCCTCGGCCTTCGCGACCTCGTCGACGCTCGCGACGCGCTGCGCCTGCGCCTCGAACGCATCGAAGCCTATGCCCAGGGCCCACAGCACCAGCCACGCCGCCTCGTCGAAGGCGTTGGTCGTGCCGTGCCCAAACGAAACGCCCGCCGATTTGAGGCGGGCGCTTTGCGCGTCGACCAGTTCAATCAAAGTCATGTCAGCAGCGCCGCGAGGGTGTCGCGGTAGATGTTCTTCAGCGGGTCTAGGCTCGCGACCTCGACTCGCTCGTCGATCTTGTGGATGGTCTCGTTCAGCGGCCCGAACTCGACGACCTGGGGGCAGATTTTCGCAATGAATCGGCCGTCCGAGGTGCCGCCGGTCGTCGACAGCTCGGTCGCGACACCGGTATTCGCGCGGATCGCGCCGACCAGCGCCTCGCTCAGCTCGCCGACCGGCGTCAGGAAGGGCTCGCCGCCCAGCGTCCAGGCGAGCTCGTAGTCGAGGCCGTGGCGGTCCAGCAGCGCATGCACGCGCGACTTCAGCGACTCGGGCGTGGACTCGGTCGAGAAGCGGAAGTTGAAGTCGACGATCGCCTCGCCCGGTATCACGTTGCTGGCGCCGGTACCGGCGTGGATGTTCGAGACCTGCCAGCTGGTCGGCGGGAAGTAGGCGTTGCCGTCGTCCCAGCGGGTCGCGACCAGCTCGGCCAGTGCCGGCGCGAACGTGTGGATCGGGTTCCTGGCGAGATGCGGGTAGGCGATGTGACCTTGCACGCCGATCACCCGCAGCTTGCCCGAGAGCGTCCCGCGGCGGCCGTTCTTGATCATGTCGCCGAGCGCGTCGACCGAGGTCGGCTCGCCGACGATGCAGTAGTCCAGCCGCTCGCCGCGCTCGCGCAGCCAGTCGCAGACCTTCACGGTGCCGTCGACCGCCGGGCCCTCCTCGTCGCTGGTGATCAGGAACGCGATCGAGCCGGCATGCCCGGGCTGCGCGGCGACGAACTCCTCGGTCGCGACCACCATGGCCGCGAGCGAGCTCTTCATGTCGGCCGCACCTCGGCCGTACAACTGGCCTTCGCGGTGCGTGGGCACGAACGGGTCGCTGTGCCACGCGGTCAGCGGGCCGGTCGGCACCACATCGGTGTGGCCGGCGAATGCGAGCACCTTGCCGCTGCGCGAATCGCGCCCCCGGCGTATCGCCCACAGGTTCGTGACCGGTGCGTTCGCCGGGCCGTGCACCAGCGTTTCGCAGGTGAAGCCGATCGCCGCGAGGCGGCTGGCGATCAGCGTTTGGCAGCCGGCATCGTCGGGGGTGACCGAGCGGCAGGCGATCAGGCGTTCGAGCAGCGCGAGCGTGGGTTGTGCCATCCGGTCGTTCAGCTCCGCGGCTCAGAAGCGGGTGCGCAGCGAAGCCGCGGCGCTGGTCGCCGGCTCGGGGCGCACGTCCAGCGTGATCTCGGTGAAGCTGGGCTGGTCGTCTGCGCTGTCGTCCTTCTTCTGCGCGATGCGCGAGATCGGCGTCATGTCGTTCTGCAGGCGCCACATCAGGTTGGTCGGCGAATCGGCGAACGCGAGGCCATCGTCCTTGGTGATCACGTTGCTGGTGATCAGCCGCGCGAGGTCCTGCTCGAAGGTCTGCGAGCCTTCGGCCAGCGACTTCTCCATCGCTTCCTTGACGCCGCTGAAATCGCCTTGCTCGATCAGCTCGGAGACCAGCTTGGTATTGAGCATCACCTCGACCGCCGGCACGCGGCCGCCGGTGGTCGCGCGGATCAGCCGCTGCGAGACGATCGCGCGCAAGCCCGCGCCCAGGTCGGCGAGCAGCGCAGGCCGCGCCTCGGGCGTGTAGAACGAGAGGATCCGGCCGAGCGCGTGGTAGCTGTTGTTCGCATGCAGCGTCGAGAGCACGAGGTGGCCCGACAGCGAATACGAGATCGCCGCGGTCATCGTCTCGCGGTCGCGGATCTCGCCGATGAAGATGCAGTCCGGCGCCTGGCGCAACGCGTTCTTCAGGCCGATCTGCAGCGAGTGCGTGTCGCGCCCGACCTCGCGCTGGTTGACGACCGACTTCTTGTTGTTGAACAGGAACTCGATCGGGTCCTCGATCGTCAGGATGTGGCCGGCCATCTGCTGGTTGCGCTGCTCCAGCATGGACGCGAGCGTCGTGCTCTTGCCGGCGCCGGTCGCGCCGACCATCAGGATCAGGCCGCGCTTCTCGAGCACCAGCGTGTTCAGCACCGGCGGCACGTTCAGGCTCTCGAGCGTCGGGATCACGAACGGGATGCAGCGGAACACCGCGGCGACCGTGCCGCGCTGCTTGAACGCCGAGAGGCGGAAGCTGCCGACCCCGGCGATGCCGACGCCGACGTTGAGCTCGCCGGTGTCGTCGAGCTCCTCGAGCTGGCTGGGGGTCAGCAGCTCGGCCAGCAGCTGGCGCGGCTGCGCATGGGTCAGCGGCTGGTCCGACAGCGGCAGCAGCTGGCCGCTGATCTTGATCAGGATCGGCGAATTCGCCGAGATGTACACGTCGGACGCGGCCTTGTCGGACATCAGCCGCAGCACGCGCTCCATGTTTCCGCTCATATCGACACCCTTGGGTTACTCTGGCCAAGCGCCGCAGGCGCCACGGGGGTGGGTCATACCATCAGCTGCGCAGCAATTCGTTGATGCTGGTCTTCGCCCGCGTCTCGGCCGTGACCCGCTTCACGATCACCGCGCAGTACAGGCTGTGGCTGCCGTCGGTCGCCGGCAGCGAGCCGCTGACCACCACCGAGCCGGCCGGGATGCGCCCGTACGTGACCTCGCCGGTCATGCGGTTGTAGATCTTCGTGCTCTGGCTGATGTACACGCCCATCGAGATCACCGAGTTCTCCTCGACGATCACCCCTTCGACCACCTCGCTGCGCGCACCGATGAAGCAGTTGTCCTCGATGATGGTCGGGTTGGCCTGCAGCGGCTCCAGCACGCCGCCGATGCCCACGCCGCCCGACAGGTGCACGTTCTTGCCGATCTGCGCGCACGAGCCGACGGTGGCCCAGGTGTCGACCATCGTGCCCTCGTCGACATATGCGCCGATGTTCACGTAACTGGGCATCAGCACTGCGTTCTTGCCGATGAACGCGCCGCGCCGCGCCACGGCCGGCGGCACGACGCGCACGCCGGTCGCGCGCATCTCGCCATCGGACAGGTGCGCGAACTTGGTCTGCACCTTGTCGTAGAAGCCCAGGTCGCCGGCGCGCATCAGGTGGTTGTCGTGGAGGCGGAAGCTCAGCAGCACCGCCTTCTTGATCCACTGGTTGACGGTCCAGTCGCCGACGCCCTGGCGCTCGGCGACGCGCAGCCGCCCCGCGTTCAGGTCGGCGATCACGAGGTCGACCGCCTCGCGGATCGACGATGCAGCATTGGTGGGGTTCAGCGACGCGCGGCCTTCCCACGCGAGGTCGACGATCTGTTGGGCTTCTTGGTGGTTCATGGGTTGGATCGGATGTAGGAGACGATGCGGCCAGCCGCTTCGAGGCATTCGTCGACCTCGGCGACCAGCGCGAGCCGGACGCGACCGGCGCCCGGGTTGCCCGCGGGGGTATCGCGTGCCAGCAGGCTGCCGGGCAGCACGGTCACATTGTATTGAGCGAGCAGGCCGCGGGCGAATGCGATGTCGCTGTCGGGCCGCTCGGCATGCGGAACCTTCGCCCACAGGTAGAACCCGGCGTCGGGCAGTGCGACGGCCAGCGCCTCGGCGAGCAGCGGCGTGACCCGGGCGAACTTCGCGCGGTACTTGTCGCGGTTCGCGACCACGTGCGCTTCGTCGTTCCAGGCGATGACGCTGGCGGCCTGCGCGACCGGGCTCATCGCCGCGCCGTGATAGGTGCGGTACAGCAGGAACGGCTTCAGGATCGCGGCGTCGCCGGCGACGAAGCCCGAGCGCAGGCCCGGCACGTTCGAGCGCTTGGACAGGCTCGTGAAGGCGATCAGGTTGCGGAAGTCCCGGCCCAGCTTCTTCGCGGCCTCGAGAGAGCCCAGCGGCGCTTCGTCGCGGAAGTAGATCTCCGAATAACACTCGTCGGACGCGATCACGAAGCCGTGGCGGTCGCTGAGCTCGAACAGCCGCTCCCATTCGGCCAGCGGCATCACGGCACCCGTCGGGTTGCCGGGCGAGCAGACGTAGAGCAGTTGCGTCGCGGCCCAGGTGGCCTCCGGCACGCTGGCCCAGTCGGATGCGAAATTGCGCGTCGGGTCGCTGTTGACATACGCGACCCGCGCGCCGGCCAGCAGCGCCGCGCCCTCGTAGATCTGATAGAACGGATTCGGCACCACGACCGTCGGGTTCGGCCGCGTCGGATCGACGACGGTCTGCGCGATCGCGAACAGCGCCTCGCGCGAGCCGCTGACCGGCAGTACCTGGGTCGCCGGGTCAATCGTCACACCATAGCGTCGATGCACCCAGTCGGCCATCGCCTGGCGCAGCACCGGCTCTCCGGCCGTCGCGGGGTAGCGGGCCAGGCCCTTCAGGTTGGCCCGGATCGCGTCGGTGATCAGCTCGGGCGTCGGGTGTTTGGGCTCGCCGATGCCCAGGCTGATCGGCGTGTGGGCCGGGCTTGGCGTGATGTCCTGGGTCAGCGCGCGCAGGCGCTCGAAGGGGTAGGGGTGCAGGCGTCCCAGCAGCGGATTCATCGCTCGATTATCGGGGAGGCCTTCTACACTGGGATGTGATGGAACTGGTGGAGCGCGACCTCGCCTTCCGGGTGCTGGAACAACGCCTGCAGGCGGTTGCCCAGGGCTCGGGCCATCTGCTGCTCGTGGCGGGCGAGGCCGGCATCGGCAAGACCAGCCTGCTGAAGGCATTGACGCAGCGGAACCCCGAGGTCGAGCACTGGTGGGGCGCTTGCGATGCGTTGCAGACGCCGCACCCGCTCGCGCCACTGCACGACATCGCACGCAGCCGCCCGGTCGGCTTTCGCGCGTTGCTGGCGCCGGATGCCGACCGCGCCGCGCTGTTCGAGGCCGTGCTCGCCGAGCTGCAGCGAAGCCGCCGCGGGACGCTCGCGGTCGTCGAAGACGCGCACTGGGCCGACGATGCAACGCTGGATCTGCTCAAGTTCCTCGGCCGCCGCATCGACCGTGCGCCGTGCCTGCTGATCGTCTCCTACCGCGACGACGAGCTGGGCCCGGCCCATCGGCTGCGCCGGCTGCTCGGCGAGCTGCCCGCGAGCCTCGTGACGCGCGTCGAGCTGCAGCGGCTGTCGCCGGCCGCGGTGCAGCGGCTGGCGAGCGCCGCGATGCGCTCGGCCGATGGGCTGTATGCGGCGACGCACGGCAACCCGCTGTTCGTCAGCGAGATGCTGCGCCACGGCGCAGCGGGCGGCGTGCCGCATGGCGTGCAGGACCTGGTGCTCGCGCGCTACGCGCGGCTGAGCGTCGACGCGCAGGCGGTCGTGCGGCTCGCGTCGGTGGTGCCGACGCGCATCGAACGTGCGCTGGTCGGCGCGCTGCTGGCGCCGGGCGTCGCCGTGGTCGACGAATGCCTGGACTCCGGCCTGCTGAGCGCGGTCGATGCGGCGCTGTGCTTCCGGCACGAGCTGGCGCGTGTCGCGATCGAGGATTCGCTGTCGGTTCCGGCCGCGCAGGCGCTGCACGGCGCGGTGCTCGATGCGTTGCAGAAGGGCCATGCCGAACGTGTGCTCGAACGCGTGCCGCTGGCGCGCCTCGTGCATCACGCGGTGCGCGCCGGTGATGCCGAGGCGGTGCTGCGCCATGCGCCCGAAGCCGCGCAGCAGGCGAGCCGGCGCGGCGCGCATCGCGAGGCGGCGGCGCACTACCGCACCGTGCTCGCCCAGGCCGAGCGTGCGCCGCTCGCCGATCGCATCGCCTGGCTCGAGAGCTACGCGCGCGAATGCCAGGCCACCGATCAGCTCGACGAAGCCCGCGAAGCGCGCGAACGCCTCGCCGAGCTGTACCGCACGGCCGGTGACCTGCCGCGCGAGGCGGAGAACCTGAGCCAGCTCGCGCTGGTGCACGTGCTCGCGCTGCGCAACGCGCAGGCCGACGCGGCGAGCCGTCGTGCGATCGAGCTGCTGGAGCCGCTGCCGCCGCGTGTCGAGCTGGCGGGCGCGTACCGGGTCGAGGCGCAGCTGCGCATGCTGAACCGCGATTGCGACGAGGCGGTCACGTGGGCGACGCGTGCGATCGAGCTGGCGCAGCGGTTCGGGCACCGCGAGATCCACGCCGCCGCGGTCGGCACGCTCGGGACCGCGATGCTGTTCATCGACTACGACGCCGGTTGCGTGCATCTGCAGCGGGCACTGCAGCTTGCGCTGGCCGACGCGCAGCACTTCATCGCCGCGAACACGTACAGCAACCTGGGCTCGGGCTCGGGCGAGGTGTTCCGGCTGCGCGAGGCGCGCGGCCACCTGGTCGACGCGGTTGCCTTCGCGCAGCGCCACGAGATCGATTTCTATCGCAACTACGCGATCGCCTGGCTCGCGCTGTGCGAGATGTACCTGGGTCAGTGGGACGACGCGCAGGAGCATGCGCTGGACATCGTGGAGCAGACCGCGCACCGCACGACCAGCCGCGTGATGGCGCTGGTCGCGCTCGGCCGCCTGCGGGCCCGGCGCGGCGACGCGGGCGTGAGCGAGGTGCTCGATGAGGCGCTGGAG
>DATEFR010000077.1:0-6604 GCA_035280545.1 Burkholderiaceae bacterium
CACCTTGGCCCCGGAGATGTCCCACTTCTTGCCGATGCCGAACTCGAGGTACTGGTCGCCTTCGTTGCCCAGCCGGTTGTAGCCCAGGTCGCCCAGCCCGTAGTGGCCCTTGGCCAGTCCGTCCTTGGCGTAGTAGGCCCCTGCGCGCATGTAGCCCCACAGTTGCAGCCCGAGCGCGTCCACGGCCTGCTTGGCCGCGGCCTGTGCAACTTCCAGCTGCGTCTGCGGTGCGGCTCCCGCCGCCGGTGCCGGATCGGCCGCTTGTGCGCTCAATTGCGCCGCCAGCAACGCCGCGGCTGCAGCAGTGGCCCGAAGGAGATGGTCTTGCATGATGGTCGTCTCCGAAGATGGTTGTTCATTAACATTTGATTAACTACTAATCAAATGTGGAATTAATCTTAAAGAAAGATTAATTTTTGCTTTCTAGGTGCTTACACCGATTCGTGGCCGCCAAGCAACGGCCGCTGTGCGCGGCGGGCGGGTGCTCGCGGCCGCCGGCGAGCGGCGCTGCGCTCAGGCCGACAGCGGCAGCCGAACGCGCACGGTCAACCCGTGCGGCTGGACGTTGGACAGCTCGACGCTGCCCTGATGACGCTCGACGATTTCCTTGACGATGGGCAGCCCCAGGCCGCAGCCCGAGCCCTCGGTGGACGCGCGGTAGAAGCGCTCGAACACGAGGCCGTGCTGCGCGTCCGGGATGCCGACGCCGGTGTCGGTGACGTCGACGACGGCGTCGCCGCCTTCGGCCCGCACGCCCACCGTCACATCGCTGCCGCGGCCCGCATAGCGGATCGCGTTGTCGACCAGGTTCAGCAGCGCTTCGCGGATCAGCAGCGCATTGCCGACGACCCAGACCGGCGCCGGTTCGGCATCGGCTTCGGGATCGACGCCGAGATCGACGCCCAGGTCGATGCCCAGGCTCAGCGCGCGCGGCACCGCCTCGGCGGTCAGCGTCTGCGCGAGCTTCGCGAGGTCGAAGCGGCTGCGACCCATCGCGGCCTTCGACTCGGGCTCGGCGCGCGCGAGGATCAGCAACTGGTTCACCAGGTGCGCGCTGCGCGTCGCGCTCTCGTGCACGCGCGCGAGTCGCGCATGCAATGTCGGGTCGACCGCTTCCTTCAGCGCGATCTCGGTCTGGCTCTTCAGCCCGGCGAGCGGCGTGCGCAGCTGATGTGCCGCGTCGCTGATGAAGCGGCGCTGTCCCGCGACGCTCTCGTTGACCGCGGCCAGCAGGCTGTTCAGCGCCTTCGCGAGCGAGCGCACTTCCTCGGGCGCCGACTCGACGTGGATGGGCGCGAGGTCGTTGGGTGCGCGGTCGCCGACCGCCTGGCGCATGCGCGCGAGCGGCGCGAGCCCGGCGCGGATGCCGGCCCAGACGATCAGCGACATCGTCAGCATCAGCGCGGTCAACGGCAGCGCGGTGTCGACCAGGATGCGCCGCGCGATCTGCTCGCGGCTGACGCGGCTCTTCGCGATCTGCACGGCCATGACCTGGCGGCGGTCCGGTGCGCCGCGCGCGAGATACAGCGCGGCGATGCGCACCGGCACATCGTCCGAACCATCGACGACATGCGCGTCGTAGAAGTAGGGTTCGTCCAGCGTCGGGTTGACCGACGGCGGCGGCAGAGGCAGCTGGTGGTTGCCGAGCAGGAACGCGCCGGGCGGCGAGCTGACCATGAAGTAGACGCGGTCGTCCGGGTCGGTCTCGATGATGTCCTGCGCAGCCTTCGGAAAGTCCACGTACAGGCCGACGCCCGACGGCTTGATCTGCCGCGCCAGCGCGCGCGACGACAGGTACAGGCTGCGATCGATCGCCGCGTAGGTGTAGCGCGCCGCGAGGTTGTAGGTGACCCACGCCGCGGCACACCACAACACCAGCTGCGGCAGCAGCAGCCAGATCAGCAGATGCCGGCGCAGCGGCCGCGTGCCGGGTGTGACGCCGGGGACGCGGCGCAACCAGTCGCGGAGCCTGCGGGTCGCCATCGACGGGTTGCAGCTCGCGGATCAGGTCTTTTGTTCGAGCAGGTACCCGAGCCCGCGCACCGTGCGGATGCTCAGGTCCGAGCCTTCGAGCTTGCGCCGCAGCCGGTGGATGTAGACCTCGAGCGAGCTGGGCCCGCCACTGTCCGAGACATCGGCCTGCCATGCCTGCGCGATCTGCTCCTTCGTGATGACCTTGTTGCGCTGGCTGACCAGCAGGTCGAGCAGCAACCATTCGCGCGGCGACAGGTCCAGCACCTCGCCGGCGACGGTCGCGCGGCGCGCATCGCGATCGAAGCTGAGCTGCCCGGCGAGCTGCACGCTGGAGCGCTCGCCGGATGCCGCCGCTTGCTGGGCAGCCTGCGCACGGCGCAGCAGCGCGTTGATGCGCGCCTCGAGCTCGGGGAAGTCGAACGGCTTGGTCAGGTAGTCGTCGGCGCCGGCGTTCAGCCCAGCGACCCGGTTTTCGAGGCCGTCCAAGGCCGTCAGCACCAGCAGCGGCAGCGTCGGTCGCGCAGCGCGCACGCGCTTGAGCACGGTCAGCCCGTCGACCATCGGCAGCCCGATGTCGATGATGCCGAGGTCGAACGGCTGGCGCAGCAGCAGGTACTCGGCGACCGCGCCGTTGTCCGCGACCTCGGTCTCGAAACCCGAATCGCGCAAGCTGGTGGCCAGCGCGTCCGACAGGATCGCGTCGTCTTCGGCGAGCAGCAGGCGCATGGCGTGCCTCGCGAGCCGCGTGTGGTCGTCAGCCCTCGGCGGGACCGTTGAGGCCGGCCAGCGCCGCCTGGCTGAAGCCGCCGTCGACGTAGGTGATCTCGGAGGTGATGCCGGCCGCGAGGTCCGACAGCAGGAACGCCGCGGCGTTGCCGACGTCGTCGATCGTCACGTTGCGCCCCAGCGGCGATTGCGCCGAGGCGTGCAGCATCTTGCCGAAGTCCTTGATGCCCGATGCGGCGAGTGTCTTGATCGGCCCGGCCGAGATCCCGTTGACGCGCACGCCCTTCGAGCCCAGCGACGCGGCCAGGTACCGCACGCTCGCCTCGAGCGAGGCTTTGGCAAGGCCCATCGTGTTGTAGTTCGGCAGGCTGCGCAGTGCGCCGAGATAGGTCAGCGTCAGCAGCGCCGAGTTGCGGCGCAGGTGCGGCAGCGCAGCCTTGGCCATCGCCGGGAAGCTGTACGACGAGATGTCGTGCGCGATCCGGAACGACTCGCGCGACAGGCCTTCGAGGAAGTCGCCGGCGATCGCTTCCTTGGGCGCGAAGCCGATCGAGTGCACGAAGCCGTCGAACTCGGGCCAGGCCTTCGCCAGATCGTCGAACAGGCGCGCGATCTGCGCGTCGTCGGCCACGTCGCAGTCGTAGACCAGCGTCGAGCCGAACTCGGCGGCGAACTCGGTGATGCGCTCCTTGAAGCGCTCGCCTTGATAGCTGAACGCGAGCTCGGCGCCTTCGCGATGGCAGGCGCGGGCGATGCCGTAGGCGATCGAACGGTTGGACAGCAAGCCCGTGATCAGGAGCCGCTTGCCGGCGAGAAATCCCATGGTGTCTCCCACGATGTCGAAATGCGGGCCGCGCCCGCGGGCAGGGCGGGCGGCCGAGGGTCCGCGAGGGTTCGGATTCTGGCACGCGCTGCCGGCGCCGCCCCTGCACCACAGCCCGTCTTGACAGGGTGCGCGCTTGCGACTAGGTCCACGGCAGAGTACAATCCACGGTTTCCAGAAGAGCCGCCACGTGCGCAGGCAACGCCGCGCAAGGCGGTATCGTTTCCGATGTGGGCGGATTCTTCCGGCCCATTTTTTTTGCTCGAACGAATCGCAGACAGATTGACGCAGGCAGATTGGCAGACAGATCGCAGATGAGCTGGCAAAGCGCCGTGGAGCGCACGGTCACCGGGATGGGTTACGAGCTGGTCGACACCGAGAGGGTCGGCGGCGGGCTCGTGCGCGTCTACATTGACCAGCCGGCCGAGCGCAGCGGTGCGTTCATCACCGTCGACGACTGCGAACGGGTCACGCGCCAGCTGCAGCACGTGCTCGAGGTCGAGGGCTGCGCGTACGAGCGGCTCGAGGTCTCGTCGCCGGGGCTGGATCGGCCCTTGCGCAAGGCGGCCGACTATGTGCGCTTCGCCGGCGAGCAGGTCGAGATCACGCTGAAGGAAGCGTTCAAGGGTCGCAAGAAGTACCGCGGCGAGCTGCACGCGCTCGCGGCGGAGGGCGCGTTCCGTTTGGTGCTGGCGAGCGACAAGCCCGCGGGCAAGCCGGGCGCGAAGGTGAGTGTCAAGCGTGCCAAGCCGGCGCTCGCCGAGGGCGAAGCCGCCGAGCAGGCATTGGATTTTTCGTTGGACGAGGTTCGAGAGGCACGCCTGGTGCCCGTCGTGGATTTCAAGGGTCGCCGCTTCGCGGCGGCGCCGGAGTCCGGCAACCCGTCTGACGCACAAGGTTAAGGAGGTCGAATTCGATGAACCGCGATTTGCTGGATTTTGTGGACGCCATCTCACGCGAGAAGAGCGTTGATCTCGAGGTCGTCTTCGGTGCGGTCGAAGCCGCGCTCGCCTCGGCGTCCAAGAAGCTGCATGGCGGCGACGTCGACATTCGCGTCTCGATCGACCGCGAGAGCGGCGAGTACGAGACTTTCCGTCGCTGGCATGTCGTGCCCAATGAGGCCGGCCTGCAGCAGCCCGATGCCGAGATCCTGCTGTTCGAGGCGCAGGAGCAGATTGCCGACATCGAGGTCGACGACTACATCGAGGAGGCCGTCGAGTCGGTCTCGATCGGCCGGATCGGTGCGCAAGCCGCGAAGCAGGTGATCCTGCAGAAGATCCGCGACGCCGAGCGCGAGCAGCTGCTCAACGACTTCCTGGCGCGCGGCGAGAAGATCTTCGTCGGCACCGTGAAGCGCCTGGACAAGGGCGACATCATCGTCGAGTCGGGCCGCATCGAGGGCCGGCTGCGCCGCAGCGAGATGATCCCGAAGGAGAACCTGCGCACCGGCGACCGCGTGCGCGCGTTCATCGCCGAGGTCGACCCGACGCTGCGCGGCCCGCAGATCCTGCTGTCGCGCTCCAGCCCGGGCTTCATGATCGAGCTGTTCGCGCAGGAAGTGCCCGAGATCGAGCAGGGCCTGCTCGAGATCAAGAGCTGCGCGCGCGACCCGGGCAGCCGCGCGAAGATCGCGGTCGTCTCGCACGACAAGCGGGTCGACCCGATCGGCACCTGCGTCGGCGTGCGCGGCTCGCGGGTCAACGCGGTCACGAACGAGCTGGCCGGCGAACGCGTCGACATCGTCTTGTGGTCGGAGGATCCGGCCCAATTTGTGATCGGTGCGCTGGCGCCCGCGAACGTGCAATCCATCGTCGTCGACGAGGAGCGGCACGCGATGGACGTCGTCGTCGACGAGGAGAACCTCGCGATCGCGATCGGCCGCGGCGGCCAGAACGTGCGCCTGGCCTCCGAGATGACCGGCTGGCGCATCAACATCATGACGGCGGAGGAATCCGCGTCGAAGCAGGCGTCGGAATCCGACCACGTGCGCAAGCTCTTCATCGAGAAGCTCGACGTGGACGCCGAGGTTGCGGATATCCTGATCGCCGAAGGCTTCTCGAGCCTCGAGGAAGTGGCCTACGTGCCGATGCAGGAAATGCTCGAGATCGAGAGCTTCGACGAGGACACCGTCAACGAGCTGCGCACCCGCGCGAAGGATGCGCTGCTGACGATGGAGCTGGCCAAGGAAGAGGGCGTGGGCGACGTCTCGCAGGATCTGCGCGACCTCGAAGGCCTGTCGTCCGACTTGATCGGCAAGCTCGCGGTCGGCGGCATCCACACGCGCGACGACCTCGCCGACCTCGCGGTCGACGAGTTGACCGAAATGACGGGCGTCGACGACGAGAAGGCGAAGGCCTTGATCATGAAGGCGCGCGAACACTGGTTCGCGAACTGATCCGCAACCCGACGACACGACCTGCCCCGTCCGTACTGGCAAGACAAGCAAGGGAAAGCACCACATGGCATCGACCACCGTCGCGCAACTCGCAGCCGAGCTGAATCGCTCTGCGGCGGCACTGCTCGAGCAGTTGCAGTCGGCAGGCGTCAACAAGGCGTCGACGGACGATTCGCTGACCGAGTCGGACAAGGAGCGTCTGCTCGACCACCTGCGTTCCACCCACGGCACTGCCGCGGGCGGCGAGCGCAAGAAGATCACGCTGACGCGCAAGTCCACCAGCGAGATCAAGCAGGCGGACGCGACCGGCAAGGCACGCACGATCCAGGTGGAGGTGCGCAAGAAGCGCACCTTCATCAAGCGCGACGACGCCGCGCCGGCGGTCGAAGCGCCGGCCGCGCCGGTGATCGACCAGGCCGAGCTCGCGCGCCGCGAAGAAGAGGCGAAGGCGCAGGCCGAGCTGCTGCGCCGCCAGGAAGCCGATCTGGCCGAGAAGCGCCGCCTGCGCGAAGAGCAGGAGGCGCGTGAGCGCGCCGCTGCCGAAGCGCGCGAGCGCGAAGCGGCCGAGAAGGCGGCGGCCGAAGCTGCCGCGGCGGCGCTCGCGGCCGCGGCCCGCAAGGAAACCAGTGCCAAGGAGGCGAAGGAAGCTCCGGCTCCTGCTGCTGCCAAGCCTGCCGCCGAAGCTG
>DATEFR010000078.1:0-8702 GCA_035280545.1 Burkholderiaceae bacterium
TGGTACGGCGTGGTCGTCAGGCCGGCCGCTTCCAGCGTGGTCGCGACGGTCCAGAAGCTCTTGCGCGCGATCAGCGGCGAGGTGGTCTGCACGACCGCGTAGCCGCTCGCGTTCAGGTGCTGGTCGATCAGCCGGTAGAAGGCCGAGGTGTAGAGCTTGCCGATCGAGAAATTCGTCGGATCGGGGAAGTCGACGACGATCACGTCGAAGCTGCCGGGGTTCGCCTCCAGCCACGCGAACGCGTCCTCGTTGACGATCCGCACCTTGGGCGAGCGCAACGAGTCGGCATTGAGCCGGCGCAGCAGCGGCTGGGTCGAGAACAGCGTGGTCATGTGCGGATCGAGCTCGACCAGCGTGACCTGCTCGACGCTGGCGTACTTCAGCACCTCGCGCACCGCCATGCCGTCGCCGCCGCCCAGCACCAGCACCTGCTTGGGCGCGCCGTGCCCGGCCATCGCCGGGTGCACCAGCGCTTCGTGGTAGCGGTACTCGTCGCGCGAATGGAATTGCAGGTTGCCGTTCAGGAACAGGCGCACGCCGTGCGGGCCGGCGGTGACGACAACACGCTGGTAGGCACTGGTCTCGCGATACAGGACGGGCTCGGCGTAGAAGCGGTCCTCGGCCCAGGTCGTGATGCGGTCCGCCGCCACGAAGGCCGCGAGCAGCGACGCGACGACCAGCACGCACGCCATCGCATGCGCGGCAAAGCGGCGCAGCTCGGCGCGAAACAGCAGCAGCGCCCAGACCGCGACGGCCGCATTCATCAAGCCGAACAGCACGCCGGTGCGCACCAGGCCCAGCTGCGGCACCAGCAGCAGCGGGAACGCGATCGAGACCGCGAGCGCGCCGAGGTAGTCGAAGGTCAGCACCTGCGACACCAGCTCCTTCAGCGCATAACGCCCGGGCGTCCCGCTGCCGGAGCCGCCGCGGAACTGCCGCTTCAGGATGCGCATCACCAGCGGGATCTCGAGCCCGACCAGGATGCCCACCAGCAGCACCAGCGCATACAGCGCAAAACGGAACGACGGCGCTGCGAGCGTCTGCAGCGCGAACAGCATCGCCGGCATCAGCCCGCCGACGAACCCGACCAGCAGCTCGATGCGCAGGAAGTGCGCGACCAGCTGGCGCTCGAAGAAGCGCGACAGGTACGAGCCCACGCCCATCGCGAACAGGTAGCTGCCGATCACGGTCGAGAACTGCAGGATCGAGTCGCCCAGCAGGTAGCTCGCGAGCGTGCCGGCGGCGAGCTCGTAGACCAGCCCGCAGGCGGCGACGACGAAGACCGACGCGAGCAGCGCGACTTCGGCCGGGCGGGCCCGGCCCGCACCGTCAGGCGCGTCATCGACCATGGTGGTCCATCGCGGCGGGCTCGTTCGTCAGTCGAGCAGCGGGTTGCGCACCGTCAGGCTCGGGAAGCGGCCGAAGTCGCGATCCACCGACCAGAACTCGCGCACCCCGTGATCGATGCAGATCGCCGCGATGCGCGCGTCGTGCACCATCGGCCCGCGCACCTGAGCCGAGCTGATCAACCGCCGCAGCGTCAGCCAGTGCCTGGGCGTCTCGCCGATCATCACGAGCGACGGCGATTCGTGCCACGCATCGATCTGAGCCATCGCCTTCGCGTGCGACGTCGGCGTCTTGAAGATTCTGGCGTTCGTGACGACGCCGAAGAATTCGTGCAGGCACGGCCATGGAATCGCCCACGGCGCACGTGCGTCGGCCAACGTCTGCAGCGAGCGCTTCGCCGCCTCATGGAACGGCATCTCGCCGCGATGGGCGTAGACGAGGACGTTCGTGTCGACGCCGATCAAGACCCGCGGCCTTCGTAGCTCAACATGATGATGTCGTGCATGGACAAATGCGCCACCTCCGGTCGCAAGCCGTCGCCCTTGACGCTCGCGTCACGCAGCCGGAACGGCTTGCCGCCTTTCGCGCTGCGTTGCGCCAGGACGGTGCGCAACCCCTGCTCGACGAGCGAGCGCAAGGTCTCGCCATCGCGCGCAGCGATCTTCTTGGCTTCGTCGAGCAGCGGATCGGCGATCTCGATCGTCGTTTTCATGGTGGAGCTCCGGCTGCGATATGGGCACCCATATCGTAGCAAAAGCCGCCTGGCTACCCGTGCACGGCCGCCGCGACGATCATCCCGATCGCGATGCACATGGCCCCGACGACGATCGCCAGCGCGACGTTCTTCTTCTCGACGATCTCGCCCCACAGGTCGTACGGGGTGATCTTGTCGACGATCACGAAGCAGATCCAGAAGATCGCCACGCCGATCAGCGCGAACATGATCGAGCCGACGATCACGCCGGGCTTCATCCACTCAATTCCCATCATGGCTGTGCTCTCCTGTGCGACCGAAAGAAGTCGTGCTGCTGCCGTTGCTGCCGTGAAGACGACGGCTATTTGTGCCCGCCGCCACCGCTCGAAAATCCGCCGAACGAGCCGCCGCCGGTGCGGTAGCCGCTAGAGCCACCGCTGCTGCGCTGGCTGTTCAGACAATTCTGGTACTCCTGCGACGCTTGCCCGAAGGTGTTCAGCGTGTCGGTGCAATCGATAGGCCCGCTGCTGCCGCTGCCGCAGCGGAACAGCAGCAGCAGGATGAGGATGACGAACGCCCAGAAGAGGATCTTCGCAAGCGACGAGCCCTTCAGCGCGGTCGGCGCGGCATCGCGGCGCAGCGCAGCGCCCCGCTCGGGCGCGAGGCGGAAGGCCTTCATCACCGCGTCGGCCGACAGCGCCTCGCCGGCCGACCAGACGATCTCCTGCACCTGCTCCGCGCCCGCGCCGCTGCTCGTGCGTTCGCGATTCAATCGCTTCGCCGAGGCGCTGCCGCTGCCCTGGTAGTCGGTGTTGTACGTGCGCTGGTCGCGCGTCAGCTGCCAGTAGAACTCGCCCAGCACATACGTGATCTGGCCGGTGTAGTCGTAGAGCTTGCGATAGGCCGCGCCTTCGTAGCGGGCGGTGTCGCCGGCGAGTTGCGGCACGCCGGTGATGGGCACGGTCCACGACCAGCCGTCCTCGGCGTCGACGATGAACGCGAAGCCCGCGGTCCGGTTGTAGAGCAGGTACTCGCGCCAGAAGGTCTGCTCGTCCTCGTCGCTCTCCGGCACTTCGCAGCGCTCGACATAGCCGACGACCTGCCAGGGCAGCTCGTTCTTTCCGCCCAGCGCGAGCGTGCCCATGCTGCCCAGCGGCAGCAGCGGCTCCATGCCGTTGCGCTGCGTGTAGTGCGCCAGATCGCCGCCTACGCCTTGCGACACATCGACGACCGCATGGCACTGGTGGCAGACGATGGATTGCGTCGTCGACAGCTTGACTTCGAGCGACGCGCCGCAGTTCGGGCACTGCAGCGTGCGGCCCTTCATCGACTTCTCGCTGCCGCCGCTGCCGCCGCCTGCACCGCCTTCGACGAGCCCGGTCATCGCGAGCTCGGCCAGTCCGACCGACCGACCGATCGACCAGCGCGGCTGGGCCGGATCGCTGTAGTCCAGCGTGCCGACTTCGCCGCGCGCGCTTCTCAGGTCGCAGACGACGAAGCCGCGCGCCAGGTTCGGCGCATCCGGCAGCTCGCCCTGTGCGGCGATCAGCCGGGCCGGCGTGACCGACGCGGCGGTCCAGCTCTGGCCGTTGACAAGGTATTGCGCGCCCGGCTTGAGCTGGACGGCCGGCGGCACCTCGAGCTGCAGCGGCGCGTCGAACGCGAGGACGTAGCGTCCGTTGTCCTCGCTGAGCCAGCCCGATTTGGCGATGCCCGCGTCGCCATCGAACAGCGCATGCCATTCGTTCCAGGTGCCGTCGGCATAGCGGTACTGCAATCGGCCGACCAGCGTGAACGGGGCACCTTGGTACTTGCCGGCGGCACCGAGCTGCAGCGGCGAATGATCGTCGAACAGATCGGCGCTCTCGCCGATCTTGCGCAACGCATCGCCCTCGCGGACGATGGTGCTCTTGCAGAAGCTGCAGACCGCGAACGCGGATGCCGACGAGCGGAAGTCCACCGGTGCCCCGCAGTTGGGGCACGCGGCTCGGTAGGTGCGCTGTGAGGGCGGGTCGGTGGCCAAGCGGGGTGGGCGCGATGGGGCTTCGACAGGAGGCTCAGCCCGAACGGGCTCGGCCGGTCACACCAGCTTCTTCAACAGCTCCGCCTTCTTCGCGTCGAACTCTTCCTGCGTGACGATGCCCTTGGCCTTCAGGTCGGCGAGCTTCTCGATGGTCGCCATCACCTCGTCGGGCTTGATGCTGACCGGCGCGGCCGCGGCCGCGGCACCTTCGGCAGGCCGCTGCTGCAGCCCTTGCGCGAGCTGCCCGGCCATCACCTGGCCCAATGCGACGCCGGCACCCAACCCCACCGCATCGCCGACCACGCCGCCGCCCTGCCCGGCGTTCGCGGCCAGGGTCGGGATCGCCTGGGCGGTCTGGTACTGCATGAACTTGCTGGTGTCGCCGACCATGCCCATGCCGATTTTCTGGTCGAGGATCTTCTGCAGCTCTTCGGGCAGCGAGATGTTCTGCACCGTCACGCCTTCGAGCTTCAGCCCGATCTTCGCGAACGCCGGGGCCGTGGCGTCCTGCAGCGCCTTCGCGAACTCGACCTGGTTCGCGGCCAGGTCGAGGAAGGCCACGCCGCTAGAGGCGACGGCGTCGGAGATGTGCTGCAGCATCAGGCCGCGCAGCTGGCCGTCGAGATCGGCGATCGTGTAGGTGTCGCGCGTGCCCGAGATTTCGGTGTGGAACAGCTTCGGGTCGGCGACGCGGTAGCTGTAGTTGCCGAACCCGCGCAGACGCACCGCGCCGAAGTCCTTGTCGCGTATCGTGACCGGCTGGGTCGTGCCCCAGCGCTGGTCGACCTGCTGGCGCGTGCTGAAGAAGTAGACGTCGCTCTTGAACGGGCTCTTGAAGAGCTTGTCCCAGTTCTGCAGGTAGGTCAGGACCGGCAAGGTCGCGGTCGTCAGCGTGTAGCGTCCGGGGGCGAACACGTCGGCGATCCGGCCCTCGTTGACGAACACCGCGACCTGCGATTCGCGCACGGTCAGCGAGCCGCCGTTCTGGATCTCGCGGTCTTCCATCGGAAAGCGCCAGGCGAGCGTGCCATCGCCGGCCTCGACCCATTCGATGATGTCGATGAACTGCTTCTTGATGAAATCCATCAGCGCCATGACCTAGCTCTCCTTCCAGCCCGCGAATCCGGGTGCGGCGAATAATACGCCGGACCCTTGAAAATCAAGCCCTGACGAAGGGTGAGCCCCATGAACCAAGCCTCCTTGAGCATCGCGGTCGTCGGCGCCGGTCCGGTCGGCCTGGCGCTCGCGCTGCATGCGGCGCGCGCGCTGCCGCAGGCGAACGTCACGCTGTTCGATGCACGCCCCGCGGAACAGGACGTGTCGGGCGACCCGCGCACGCTGGCGCTGTCGCTGGGCAGCGTGCAGATCCTCGAACGCCTGGGCGCCTGGCGCGCCGGTGCGGCGCAGCCCATTCTCGAAGTGCACGTGTCGCAGCAGCCGCCCTCGGGGTTGTCCGAGCTGCCGCTGGTCTCCGAGCTGCTGCCGGCCTTCCTGGCCGAGCGGCTGCACGAGCCCGCGCTGCGCATCCGCGCGATCGACGAGGCGGTGCCGCTGCTGGGCGCGGTGCTGAGTTACGGCAGCATCGTCGCGCCGCTGCAGCAGGTCTGGTTCGAGGCCGAACGGGCCGAGCCGCAGCGGCTGCACAGCCGTTTCGGCACCAAGGTCACCGCGCTGAAGAGCCTGGAGCGCAGCGTCGAGATCGACGCCGGCATCGCCGAACGCTACGACCTCGCGGTGATCGCCGAGGGTGGTGTCTACACGGAGCGTAGCGCCGCCGTCGACGCCGGACGAGCGCTGGTGGCGATGCCGAAGGCGCCGCTGCAGCACGACTACGCGCAGACCGCCTGGGTCGGTCAGGTCACGTTCGCCGACGAGGCCGGCGGCCACGGCGCAGCAGCACCACGGCGCGCTGCCGGCATCGCGTTCGAGCGCTTCACACGCCACGGCCCGGCTGCGCTGCTGCCGCTGAAGGATGGCCGCGCGGCGCTGGTCTGGTGCGTCGCGAGCGACGACGATCCGGTGCGCGAGCTCACCGATGCGCAGCGCGTCGCGGTGCTGAACAGCATCTTCCCGAGCGCGGCCGGCGAGATCGTGGCAATCAGCCCGCTCAAGGCCTTCCCGCTCGGCCTGATCGCCGAACGCACGCTGACCGACGGCCGCACGGTGCGCATCGGCAACGCGGCGCAGACGCTGCACCCGGGCGCCGGCCAGGGCCTGAACCTGGGGCTGCGCGACGCGTTCGAGCTGGTGGGCGCGCTGCGCCACGAGCCCGATGTCGATGCGGTGCTGCGCCGCCTCGAATGGCAGCGAGCGCCGGACCGCTGGGCGATGATCGCCGCGACCGACTTCCTCGCGCGCAGCTTCACCTGGAAGCTGCCGGGAGCCGGTGCCGCGCGCGGGTTCGGCATCGCCGCCTTGCAGGCCCTGGGTCCGCTAAAGTCCGCGCTCGCGCACCAGATGATGTTCGGGCGCCGCTGACCCACCCCAGAACTCTTTCCACGAAAACCGGAGGACTCTCGATGAACCGCCGCACCTTCGCCGCCCTGGCCTTGGCCCTGACCCTGCCGGCCTTGAACGCTGCAGCCCAAGGCCGCGAGCTGGTCGTCGCGTCCAGCGCCACGTACGCGCCGTTCGCATTCGAGAACAAGGACAAGCAGATCGTCGGCTTCGACATCGACATCATCAACGCGATCGCCAAGCAGCAGGGCCTGAAGATCCGCATCGTCAACACGCCCTGGAGCGGCATCTTCGCGGCGTTGAACAACGGCGATGTCGACCTGGTCATCTCGGGCGTCACGATCAACGACAAGCGCAAGCAGAGCTACGACTTCTCGCCGCCGTACTTCGCGGCGCACCAGCTGATCGCGGTGCCGAAGTCCAGCACCGCGACGACGTTGAAGTCGCTCGCGGGCAAGAAAGTCGCCGTGGTCAACGCGTCGACCGCCGACGACGTGGCCTCGCGCGAGTTCGGCAAGACCAACCCGAACATCCGGCGCTTCGAGAGCACGCCGCTCATCATCTCCGAGCTTGCCGCGGGCAACGTCGACGCCGCGATCGGCGACAACGGCGTGATCGCCTACCGCGTCGCGCAGAACCCGGAGCTGAAGACGGTGGACGACCCGTCGTTCCCCGAGGAGGGCTTCGGCATCGTCGTGCGCAAGGGCGACAAGGCGATGCAGGACAAGCTCACGGCCGGGCTCGCCGCGATCCGCGCCGACGGCAGCTACGCGCAGATCTACAAGAAGTGGTTCAACAAGGACATCGCGGCCCGCTGACGCACCGGACGACCCGAGCATGGACCCGTCCACCGCGGCGCCTATCGTCTGGTTCGGCTGGTTCCGCGCCGACATCCTTCTCGAGTACAAGGAGCTGTTTCTCCAGGGCGCGTGGATGACGCTGCGGGTGACGGTCGCCTGCGTGCTGATGGGCTCGGCCTGGGGCCTGTGCCTCGCGCTCGCCCGGCTCGCGCACGCGCGCCATGCACCGTGGACGTGGATCGCGCGCTTCGGGCTGCGCTGGCCGGCGACGGTCTACGTCAGCTTCTTCCGCGGCACGCCGCTGTTCGTGCAGATCCTGCTGATCCACTTCGCGGTGATGCCGCTGTTCATCCACCCGGTCAACGGCTTGATCGTCTCGGGCGAGCTCGCCCGCACGCTGAAGCAGGAGCACGGCGCGCTGATCTCGGGCGTGGTCGCGTTGACGCTGAATTCGGCCGCGTACATCTCCGAGGTCTTCCGCGCCGGCATCCAGTCGATCTCGCGCGGCCAGTTCGACGCCGGCCGCTCGCTCGGGCTGCGGCCTTCGCAGGTGATGCGCTATGTCGTGCTGCCGCAGGCGTTCCGGCGCATGCTGCCGCCGCTGGGCAACAACGCGATCGCGCTGCTGAAGGACACCTCGCTGGTCTCGGCGATCGGCATGGCCGAGATGGCCTACGCGGCGCGCACCGTGGCCGGTGCGTATGCGCGCTACTGGGAGCCGTACCTGGCGATCTCCCTGGCGTATTGGGTGATGACGCTGGCGATGACGGCCGGCCTGCGGCGGCTGGAGAACCACCTGCGGCGCAGCGAAGTGCACTGAGTGCGCTCGACACGCCTGCGCTTGACACGCCTCGAGCCGAGGCTATAACCCCAGGCAGTTCACAGGGCTGTCGAAGGGGTCGATCGTGAACGATGCAGCCGCAAGACATGACGCGCTGCGCCGCCGGCTGCTGCGGGCGGGCGCGGCAGCCGCAGGCGGACTGGTCCTGTCGGGGCCGCGCGGCGCCCTTGCCGCCGCGGTCGGCGGTACCGCCGAGCTCGGGCTGGCCGAGATTCCCGACGGTGCGCTGGCCGAGCAGCATCTGTACGCGCTGCCGGGCAAGCTCCCGCTGATCAAGAAGACCTACCGCCCGCCGAACTTCGAGACGCCCATCGAGTACCTGCGCACGGCCATCACGCGCAACGACGCGTTCTTCGTCCGGTGGCACCTCGCCGACATACCGCAGGTGAGCATCAAGGACTGGGTCCTCACGGTCGCCGGTGAAAGCGCGCAACGCGAACGCAAGTTCACGATGGCCCAGTTGCGCCAGGAATTCCGGCACGACGAGATCACGGCGGTGTGCCTGTGCTCCGGCAACCGACGCGGCCTCTTCGAGCCGCA
>DATEFR010000079.1:0-7933 GCA_035280545.1 Burkholderiaceae bacterium
CACGCCGCGCACGATGGGCGGCGCCGGAACCCCGGCCGCGCCGAACCAGGTGGCCCACTCGTCGGCGCGATACGAACGCAGCAGCGCCTCGCGCCCGAGGTCGCGCGGCGTGCGCAGGCGCTGCGCAATCGCCGGCGCACACAGCGGCGCGAGCGGCGCGCGCAGCAACGGCAGCGCGACGGTGCCGTGCCAATGGCCGTCGCCGAAGCGCAGCGCGTAGTCCAGCCCTTCGCCGGCCAGGTCGACGCGGTTGTTGTTCGTGAAGATGCGCAGGTCGATGCGCGGCTGCGCCTGCTGGAACTCGCGCAGCCGCGGCAGCAGCCAGCCGACCGCGAACGTGCCGACCGCGCCGACCGACAGCACGTCGCGCGGCCCGGCTTCGCGAAAGCCCGCGAGCGACGCAACCATGCGCTCGAACGACTCGGTCAGCACCGGCAGCAGCGCGAGGCCCTCGTCGGTCAGCGCGAGGCCGCGCGGCACGCGCCGGAACAGCGGCTTGCCCAGGCGTTGCTCGAGGTTCCGGACGTGCTGGCTGACCGCGGTGGGCGTCAGGTGCAGCTCGTCGGCGGCGCGCGTGAAGTTCAGGTGCCGCGCCGAGACCTCGAAGGCCCGCAGCGCGTTCAGAGGCAGGTCCATAGACCCCGAAGTTTTTTGCTGGTCTGCGCTCGATTATTTCCGATTGTCGGCCCCGATCCGTCGACCTATCGTTTGTGCCATGTCAACCCACTTCACGAGGAAGAATTGATGCTGAACCGTCGCCGCTTCGCGACCCTCGCCGCCATGAGCCTGGCTTCGTGCCGCGCGCTCGCAGGCTCAGAAAACCTCAGCAATGCACCCGTGCCACGGGCGCTGCACCGCTCGATCGACCAACAGCTTGCGGCACTCGATCGCGCGAGCCGCGGCCGCCTCGGCGTCGCGATCCTCGACACCGCGACCGGCGCCCGCTTCGGGCACCGCGCCGACGAGCGCTTCCTGTTGTGCAGCACGTTCAAGCTGCTGGCCAGCGCGTTCGTGCTGCAGCGTGTCGACCGCGGCGAAGAGTCGCTGGAGCGGCACATCGCCTACGACGCCTCGGCGCTCGTGTCGTGGTCGCCGGTCACCGAGAAGCACGCGGGCGAGGGCATGACGCTGGGCGCGCTGTGCGAGGCCGCGATCACGGTCAGCGACAACGCCGCGGCCAACCTGATTCTCGCGAGTTACGGCGGCCCGGCCGCGCTGACGGCGTTCGTGCGCACGCTGGGCGACGCGGTCACGCGGCTGGACCGCACCGAGCCCACGCTGAACGGCCACGACCGTGCCGGCGACATTCGCGACACGACCTCGCCGCACGCGATGCTGCACAGCGTTCGGCGGCTTGCGCTGGGCGACGCGCTGAGTCCGGCATCGCGCACGCAGCTGCAGCGCTGGCTGCTCGCGAACACGACCGGCACGAACCGCCTGAAAGCCGGCCTGCCCGACGGCTGGAAGATCGGCGACAAGACCGGCTCCATGGGACGCCCCGACGGCAGCGGCACGGTCAACGATGTCGCGATCGTCTGGCCGCCGGGCGAGCGCGCGCCGCTGCTGGTCGCGGCCTATCTGATGCACAGCGCCGCGCCGACTGCGGCGCGCGATGCGACCCTCGCCAGCGTGGCCCGGCTGCTGCCGGCGATCGTCGACGGCCTGCGCCACGGCTGACCGCGCCACTCAGCGCTGGATGCGCGTCGACAGCACGATCGCCGAGGTCGTGCGCTCGACGCCATCGAGCTGGCCGATGCGGTCGATCAGCGCATCGAGCTCGACGATGGACGCCGCCGCGACGATCGCGATCAGATCGAACGGCCCGCTGACCGAGTGCAGCACGCGCACCTCGGCGATCTTGCGCAGCGCCGTCTCGATCGCGGCACTGCGCTTGGGCGCCAGCGTGATCAGCACGTGCGCCCGCACGAGATTCGCTTCGAGCTCGTCGGGCACGCTGATCGTGAAGCCGGCGATCACGCGCAGTCTCAGCAGCCGCTCCATGCGGCTTTGCACCGTCGTGCGCGAGAGCTTGAGCTTGCGCGCGAGCTCGGTCGTGCTGGCGCGGGCATCGTCGCGCAGCAGCGCGATCAGCGCGCGGTCGGTCGCGTCCAGCGCGGCGGCAACGGGGGCTGACCCGGCAGATCTTGCCATTTTGTTCAATTCATGGTGCCAATACGCCGAAGTATGCACTCCGTTTCGTCACACGGTGAGATGCACTTTGCACGAACGCCCGGGACAATGCGACCATCAACTCGCCTCCGTGGGAGCTCGCCATGATGAAAGACATCCTCGTGATCGGCGCCGGCAAGATCGGCTCGGTGGTCGCCGACCTGCTGGTCGACACGCCTGAATCGCACGGTTACCGCGTGACCGTCGCCGACCGCTCGGCGGCGCTGCTGGCCGAGATCGACCAGGACGCGCGCAAGTCGCCGCGCCTGGCGACGCTTGTGCTCGACGTGACCGACCCGGTCGCGCTGCGTGCCGCGCTGCGCGGCCGCTTCGCGGTGCTGAGCGCCGCGCCGTATCACCTGACCGTGCGCGTCGCGCAGGCGGCGAAGGACGAGCGCGTGCACTACCTGGACCTGACCGAGGACGTCGCGAGCACCCGCACGATCCGCGCGCTGGCCGCGGGCGGCGAGACCGCGTTCATCCCGCAATGCGGCCTCGCGCCGGGCTTCATCTCGATCGTCGCGGCCGACCTCGCGCGCCGCTTCGACACGCTGGACTCGGTGCGCATGCGCGTGGGCGCGCTGCCGGCGTATCCGAGCAACGCGTTGAACTACAACCTGACCTGGAGCACCGAAGGCGTCATCAACGAGTATTGCGAGCCGTGCGAGGCGATCGTCGACGGCGTGCGCCGCGAGGTGCCGGCGCTCGAGGAGCGCGAGGAGTTCTCGCTGGACGGCGTGCTGTACGAGGCGTTCAACACCTCGGGCGGTCTGGGCACCTTGTGCGAGACGCTGGCCGGCAAGGTCCGCACGCTGAACTACCGCACGATCCGCTACCCGGGCCACGCCGCGATCATGAAGGCGCTGCTGCACGACCTGCGCCTGAAGGACCGCCGCGATGTGCTCAAGGACATCCTCGAGCAGGCGGTGCCGGCAACGCTGCAGGACGTCGTGATCGTGTTCGTCACGGTCGCGGGGCAGCGCGACGGCAAGCTGCTGCAGGACACCTACGCCCGCAAGATCTACAGCCATGTGCTGGCCGGCAAGATGCGCAGCGCGATCCAGATCACGACCGCCTCCAGCCTGTGCGCGATGCTGGACCTGCTGGCGCAGGGCCGGCTGCCGCAGGTGGGTTTCGTGCGCCAGGAAGACGTGCCGCTCGAAGCCTTCCTCAGCAACCGCTTCGGCCGCGTCTATGCGATGGACGAGCTGGCACACGCCGCCTAGGCGAGCGCCGCAGACGCTCGACTCCCTCTCCCCGCCCGCGGGGAGAGGGCCGGGGTGAGGGGCTGGCGCCCTACGGCTGATGCGCCATGAAGTGCGCCAGCGCCCGCAGCTGCTCGTCGCCCAGCGGATACACCGCGTCCGCCATCGCCGCGACGCCGCCGCCGGTGCGCGCGCCGCTCTTGAAGTCGCGCAGCGACTTCAGCAGATAGTCCTCGCGCTGCCCGGCGGTGCGCGCCGCGGCCTTCTCGCCGGCGTAGTCGTCCTTGTGGCATGACGCGCAGCGGTGGACCTGCGCCAGCCGCTGGCCCACCGAGAACATCGCCGGCTCGGCGGCACCGTTGAGGCCGCGTGGCGGTGGCTTCTGCGCGGCGAAATGGGCGGCGAGGTTGCGGATGTCGTTGTCCGACAGACTGGCGGCGATCGGCTGCATGAGCTCGTTCTTGCGCGTGCCGCTGCGAAAGTAGACCAGCTGCCACTGCAGGAAGCCCTCGGGCTGCGCCGCCAGCGACGGCGATCCCGCCAGGGTCGAGACGCCGTCCTGGCCGTGGCAGGCCGCGCAGACCTCGGCGGCCTTCGCAGCGCCGGCCGCCAGGTCGGCGGCGGCGCCGTGAGCCATCGCGGTCAGGAAAAGAAGCCCGCCCAACGCGACGATTTTCATCGTCTATTTCTCGTAGCTGATGCGATAGATCGCACCGGCCCAATCGTCGGCCACCAGGATCGCCCCGTCCTTCGCGAGCAGGATGTCGGCCGGCCGGCCGCTGAAGCTCTTGTCGCCGGTGAGCCAGCCGCTGGCGAACACTTCCTGCTTCGCGTTCTTGCCCTGCGGGTCGGTGATCACGCGCATGATGCGGGCGCCCTGGTACTTGTGGCGGTTCCACGAGCCGTGCTCGGCGATGAAGATGTTGTTCTTGTACTCGGCCGGGAACTGCTGGCCGCTGTAGAACTTCATGCCCAGCGGCGCCACGTGCGCGCCGAGGTTCAGCACCGGCGGCGTGAACTCGCTGCACTTGCGGCCCTTGCCGTACTTCGGGTCCAGCAGGTTGCCCTGGTGGCAGTACGGGTAGCCGTAGTGCGCGCCGGTCTTGCTGATGAGGTTCAGCTTGTCGCTGGGCAGGTCGTCGCTGACCCAGTCGCGCGCGTTCTCGGTGAACCAGTACTGGCCGCTGCGCGGGTCGATGTCGCCGCCGACGCTGTTGCGCACGCCGATCGCGACCATCTCGGCTTCGCCGGTGGCCGGGTTGACGCGCCGCACCTGCGACAGGCTGGTCGGCGCGAGGCAGACGTTGCACGGCGGGCCGAACGGCACGTAGAGCCAGCCGTCCTTGTCGAAGGTCAGGTATTTCCAGCCGTGGGCCACATAGGACGGCATGTCGTTGTAGACGACCTGCGGCTCGGGCATCTTGTCGAGGTTGGCTTCGGCGTTGTCGTACTTCAGGATCTTGTCGATGTCGACGACGTACAGCGCGCCGCCGCGGAACGCGACGCCGGTGGGCATCTTCAGCCCCGTCAGGATGGGCTTGACCTCCTTCTTGCCGCCGTTGTCGGTGATCGCATAGACCGTGCCGACGCCGAACGAGCCGACGAACAGCGTGCCCTTGTCGCCCCAGGCCATCTGGCGCGCGCTGTTCACGCCGCTGGCGTAGACGCTGATCTTGAAACCCTTGGGCAGCTTGATGGCCTTGAGGTTTTTCTCGAGATCCTCCGCCGAGGCCGGCAGCGCCGGCGATGCGTCGGGCGCCAGCCCCTTCTGAGCCTGGGTCTCGTCGCCGAGGAACCAGTCCGGCGGCGGGTGTTCCCAGAACTCCTTCTTCGTCGAGTCGTAGCTCTTGAGCCCCTGCGCCGCCGCGGCAGATGCCAGCAGCATCGCGGCGCACACGCCGCCGAGCACCCCACCCAGCACACGCCGGACGGACGAAACCTTTCGGACTGTCATGGCTGTCTCCTATGGGTTGGAACATCTCCTGGGCCCGTCGCCAACAGCACGGGCGGCTTCATTTCGCGGCTCGCGAAATTTCTTGTCATTCACCTATCCCATCCGGCCCGGCAGATACAGCGCGATGGCCGGCAACGCGATCAGCACGATCAGGCGCACGATGTCGGTCGCGACGAACGGCAGCACCCCCTTGAAGATCGTCGTGAAGCTCACGTCCTTCACGACGCTCTTGATCACGAACACGTTCATGCCGACCGGCGGGTGGATCAGCCCGAGCTCGACCGTCATCACGATGATCACGCCGAACCACACCGGGTCGAAGCCCAGCGCGGTGATCACCGGGAAGACGATGGGGACGGTCAGGATGATCATCGCCATCGCGTCCATCAGGCAGCCGAGCAGCAGGTACATCGCCATGATCAGCGCGAGCACGCCGTAGCGCCCGACGCCCAGGCCGGTCAGGAACTCGGTGAGCTTCTGCGGCGTTTGCGTGATCGTCAGGAAATAACCGAACAGCAATGCGCCGATCAGCACCGTGAACACCGCAGCGGCGGTGCGCGTGGCCTGCAGCAACGCTTCGCGCGTCTTCGCGCCATCGAGCTTGCCGCGCAGCAGACCGAGCAGGTACGCACCGCTCGCGCCGACGCCGCCGGCTTCGGTCGGCGTGAAGAAGCCGCCGTACAGCCCGCCGATCACGAACACGAACAGCGCGAGCGGCGCCCAGACCAGCCGCAGCGCGGCGATGCGCTGCGGCCACGGCTTCGCAACACCGGCCGGCAGCAGGCCGGGACGCACCCTCGCGATCAGCGCGATCGTCAGCACGTACATCGCCAGCGCGAGCAGCCCGGGCAGCACGCCGGCCATGAACAGCTTGCCGATGTCCTGCTGCGTCAGGATCGCGTAGACCGCGAGCACGGTCGACGGCGGCAGCATCGCGCCCAGCGTGCCGCCGGCCGCGATCACGCCGGTCGAGAACGACTGCGGGTAGCCGAAGCGGCGCATCTCGGGGTACGCGACCGCGGCGAAGGTCGCGGCCGTCGCGACCGACGAGCCGCAGATCGCCGCGAAGCCGCCGCAGGCGACGACGGTTGCGATGCCCAGCCCGCCGCGCAGGTGGCCGAGGAACGCATCGGCACAGCGGAACATCTCGCGGCTCAGCCCCGAGACCGAGACCAGCGCGCCCATCAGCATGAACATCGGGATCACACCGAAGGTGTAGTCGGTGACCGTGCGCATCGAGGTCTGGCCGACCAGCTTCAGCGCCGGCCCGGGCCCGACGATCACGCTGTAGCCGGTGACGCCGACCAACCCCATCGCCATGCCCACCGGCACGCGCAGCAGCATCAGCGCGAACAGCGCGACGAAGCCGGTCAACGCGATCGCGTCGTTGCTCATGCAGCCCTCACCCCAACCCTCTCCCGCAAGCGGGAGAGGGAGCCCCAGGTGCCGGCTTTCTCCCTCTCCCGCTTGCGGGAGAGGGCCAGGGGTGAGGGCCGCCGCTTCATTCGACCACCTTCGCCTCCGAGGCATCGTGCAAGGCCTGCGGCTGGAACACCAGCCGATAGGTGCGGATCGCGATCAGCAACACGGCCGAGACATCGCCCAGCCACGCGACCGCGAAGAACGGCCAGGTCGGCATGCGCAGGTCGTAGGTCAGCACGTGGTCGATCCAGGTCACGCGCACCTTGTCGAACAGCATGATGGTCTGCACCGTCACGACGAACAGCAGCACCAGCGTCGCGAACACGTCGATCCAGCGCTTGACCTGGGGGCTCGCCGCGGCCCACACGAGGTCCACCGTGATGTGGCCGCCGCGGTAGCTGGTGGCCGCGATGCCCCAGAAGATCAGCGTGCCCAGCAGCATCTTGCCGATGTCGTAGCTGTCCGGGATCGACGTGCTGAAGAACTTGCGCAGCACGACCGCGACGAAGATGTTCAGCGCGACGATGCCGACGAAAGTCGCCGCGCACCACTCGATCGCGTCGATGAAACGATCCATCGCGTTGCGCGAGGATTCGGCGGTGCTCATGCGCGTGATGCCCGCCGCGGCTACAGGGCCGCCTTGTACTTCGCGATGCTGGCCTTCAGCGCCTCCATCACGGCTTTGGGGTCTGCCCCCGACTTGGCCACCTCCGCGGCCCACTGCGCCTCCAGCGGCGCAACCGCCTTGCGCCACGCGTCGGCCTGCTCGGCATTCAACTTGTAGACCTCGTGCCCGGGCAGCGCGGCGAGCTTCGCGCGCCCGGCGAACTCGAAGTCGGCCCACGGCGAGGCGACCTTCTCGGCCCATTCGGTCGTGCAATGGTCGTCGATGATCTTTTTCTGCACGGCCGACATCGCCGCGTACTTGTCCTGGTTCATGACCCAGACGAAGGGCGTCGCGTACAGCGGCACGTCCATGTGGAAGTTGACGACCTTGTCGATGCCGAACAGACCGATAGACCCCCAGGGGAACGTGATCGCGTCGGCCACGCCGCGCTCCAGCGCATCGCGCGCCTCGGGCGCCGAGGCCTGCACGTTGGTGCCGCCCAGCGTCGTGATCATCTGGCCTATCGTGCTGGTCGCCGGGCGCACCTTCAAGCCCTTGATGTCGCCGGGCAGCAGC
>DATEFR010000080.1:0-2770 GCA_035280545.1 Burkholderiaceae bacterium
CGGCGCACACTGCAAGCATTCGCAACAGGGATGGGCGAGGTGGGCGATGAAGCTGATTCCCGAACTGCCGAGGTGGGCGCTGGATGCGCTGCAGCCGCCGCCGGCCGAGTTTGCCGAAACCGACCAGGCCGACATGGGCACGGCGTTCGGCCTCGATGCGAGCCTGAACCCGCTGCCGGCGCTGACGCCCGAGGAAGCCGCCGCGCGCGATGCCCTCGCGCAGGATCCACTGCAGCGCAGGCTCGAGCGGCGTTCGCTCTGAAGCCCCTCGTCAGACCTCGATGACGGCGCGCGGCCGGTGCCCGGCCGCTTCGCCTTTGCGCGCATGCCCGCTCGAGTTGCAGACGACACGGGTGCTCCGCCCGCCGCCGTCCGAGTGCTCGACCCGGTAGTCGTGCTGGCAATGCAGGTGGCCGTGCAGCCACAGATCGGCCAGCGGCAGCAGATCGTCGTCGGCATTGCAGAAGCCGGCGGTGCCGGGCTGCGAGCCGAAGCGCGGATCGGCGCTTTTCAGGCTGGGCGCGAAATGGGTGACGACGACCGTGCGGTCCCACTCGGCCGCGCCTTCGGATTGCGGTCGACGCAGCTCGGCGGCCAGCCATTCGCGGCAGGCCAGCGCCTCGGCGCGCACCGCCGCGGCGTCGAACGGCACGCCGTCACGGCGCGCATCCATCAGATCCATGAAGTAGGCGGCGGCGCGCATGCAGCGCTCACGACGCGCCGCGCCGAACAGGTCGAAGTCGCTCCAGCGCGTCGTCGCCACGAAGCGCACGCGCTGCCCGCGGGCATCGCTCAGCACCCGGGTCTCGCGTTCGAGCATCGTGATGCCGAGCGCGGCACAGCGCTCGCGCAGCGCCGGCCAGGCGTCGTTCCATTCGCGGCGGTCGAACTCGTGGTTGCCGGCGACGAACAGGATGGGCACCGGCCAGCCGCGGAACCGCTCGAGCCCGGCCCAGGTGCTGTCGACGTCGCCGGCCAGCACGAGCAGCTCGGCATCGTCGGCGGGCTCGGGCGCGTAAATCTCGGTCTCGAGGTGCAGGTCGGACAGCAGCTGCAGCCGCATCGGATCGGGCGCTCCAGCCTCAGGCCGCGCCGTGGCACTGCTTGTATTTTTTGCCGCTGCCGCACGGGCACGGGTCGTTGCGGCCGACCTTGGGCGTCTCGCGCTTGACCGTGTCGACCTTGTAGCGCAGGTCGCGCGTCAGGTCGTGCAGATCGGCGACTGCGACCACCAGCTCCTCCATCGCATCGTCGAGCGTGGCGAGCGGATACTCGCAGTCCAGCGTGGCGACCACTTCGCGCTCCTCGTCGGTCTCGGCCGGCAGATGCCGGTAGAGGCGCGCGAGCGCGGCCATCACCGCGTCGTCCGGCATCTCGGCGAGGTCGGGGAAGGTCAGGCAGGCATGCTGGAAGCCGGCGACCCACGGCACCAGCGACTGCGAGATCGGATTCAGCTTCGCGACCGGGTCGTCCGCCGCGGCGGCGGCATCGGCGGCAGCCTGGTCGTCGTCGAACTCGAGCACCAGCGGGTCGAACCAGCCGTCCTCCAGCATCGCGCGGTTCAGCGCGGCGTGGCGGCGCAGGGTCAGCGCGGTCGTGCGCTCGCGCCATGCGGCATCGACGTCGTCGGGCAGCGGCTGGCCGTCGAAGTCGAACACATGCGCGAGCCAGGTCGCCGGCTCGAGCAGCACGGGCTGAACCAGCACGCCGCACAGGTAGCCGTCGAGCATCACCGCATCGAGCGGCTCCAGCGGCTCGGGCGTGGCGGCGAGCAGTTCGTCGAGCTCGGCGAACTCCTCGTCGGTGAGGTCTTGCGCGGCGGCGGCGCGGGCGGGGGAGGAGGGAATCGAAGACATGGGCAGGATTGTCCCCGAGACGGGGCGGGTGCCGCTACCGCAGCGGACAACGCCTTACACCGAGAACCGCCCGATCAGCCGATACCGGCTGCCCGGGTGATACAGCCGCGCGACCGACGCGACCGCGCCTTGCGAGACCGTGCGGCGCGACACCATCAACAACGCGCTGCCCGGTTCGACATCGAGCAGCGTCGCCTGTTCGGCGCTGGCCAGCACCGCCTCGACGACCTGCTCGGCCTCGGTCAGCGGCGCGTGCTCGAACAGCACGGCCGACGGCGTGACGACCGTCAGGTCGCGCGTCAGCAGATCGGGCGCGAGGGCCGGGTTCACGTGCCGGTCCTCGAGCTGGATAGGCGCGCCGTTCTCGAGGTGCACGAGCTGCACGTGGAACACCATCGCGCCCTTGCGCAGCCGCATCGCGGCGGCAATCGCCGCGTCGGCGCGCTCGCGGGCCGACAGGAAGACGCGGGTCGTGTGATGGTGGCCGCGCTCGCGGATCTCGTCGTGGATGTCGCGCACCTGCAGCAGGTTCGAGATCGGGTGCAGCTCGGCAACGTACGAGCCCGAGCCCTGGCGGCGCTCGATCAAGCCTTCCTCCTCGAGCTCGCGCAACGCGCGGTGCACCGTCATGCGCGCGCAGCCGAACTCGTGCACCAGCTCGCGCTCGGACGGCAGCCGCGTGCCCGCCTGCCAGCCGCCGCGCGCGATCCGCTCGCGCAGCGCGGCCTTCACGGTCGCGTACGGCGAGGTCCTGGGGGCAGCAGCAGCGGCGGCGATGGTGCGAGGGGGCATCGATTCATTCTAGCGAGGCCCATGCTAAAGTTGTCTAGACCACTTCGAGGTGCTGACGCATGACCGCCACGACGCCGCTGTTGCAGATCGAACCCGGCCGGCTCGATGCCGAGTTGCTGGAG
>DATEFR010000081.1:0-3287 GCA_035280545.1 Burkholderiaceae bacterium
CGATGCCGCCGCTGCCCGGCGATCCGCCGATGCCGTTGGAGGACCCGCTCAAGCCCGAGCACCCGGACCCGGTGCGGGAGCCGCCGACGCATCGGCCGCCGAAATCTCATTGAGCAAGGAGACCGACATGCCTCGCAATGCCTGGAGCGCGAAGCGCGAACGCCAGTATCAGCACATCAAGGAAGGCCTGCGCGAGCAGGGCCGCAGCGAACAGCTCGCGGAGGAGATCGCGGCCCGCACGGTGAACAAGGAACGCGCGCGGCACGGCGAGGCCCAGGAAGCCAGCCCGAGCTCGCTGAACGACATGTCGTCGGGGCGGCGCGGCGGATTGCGTTCGCACGAAGGGCCTGGTGGACGCACGGTCGCGCAACTGCGCAACGAAGCGCGCGAGCGCGGCATCAAGGGCCGTTCGGCGATGAACAAGGCGGAGCTGGAGCGGGCGCTGAACCGCTGAACTACTTTCCGCGCGGCCCGCCCTCGTCGCGCCTGTCCTTGCCTTCGTCGCCGCGCCCCTTGGCGGGCCCGCGCTCCTGGTGCTCGGCGCGCCCCTGCTGGGGGTGCTGCTGCGGCGCGTTGGGCACGGCCATGGGCGCTTGCTGCGGCGGCATCGGCTGCGGCTGCATGCGCGGCCCGGCCTCACGCCGCGGCTGGTCGCCGCCTCTGTGCTCCTGCTGCATCGGCCGCTCTTGCTGACGCTCTTGCTGATGCTGCGGCACCATCTGCGGCACGCGCTGGCTCTGCGGGCGTTCCAGCTGCGGGCGCTCCATCTGTGGCCGCTCCATCTGCGGCCGCTGCTGCGCGACCGCGGGGCCTCGACGCTCGACCTGTTGCTGCTGCGCGTGCTGCCGCGCGACCTCGGTGCGTGGCTGGTACTGGTAGTTGCGAGTCTGCAGATTGGCCTGCTGCGCAGGGCTGGGGTAGCGGTCGCCTGAATAGCGGCGCTGGTAGGCGGGCAGAGGGGCCGGTCCGGGGACGGCGTGGCGGTCCCAGCGGTTCCAGTCGCGGTGCCGCTGTTCCCATTGCGGGCCCCAGTGGCTGCCCCAGCGCGGCGGGGCGCTGGGCTGCCAGCCTCGAAAGTACGGCGGCGGAGCTCTGTAGTAACGCACCGGCACGCGCAGCACGTAGTACGGCACGTAGGCGGGCTCCACGATGGCCCATGGGCCGTTGTACCAGGAGCTCATGTACCAGCTGTCGCCTTCGAGCACCCAGTACACGCCGTCGTAGAAGAAGAAGTTGGCGCCCAGGCTGGGCGCGTAGTAGACCGGGTAGCCCGGCACGACCACCATCCGCGGATAGACCGGAACGTTGATGCCGATGCTCACGCTGACGGCGGCCTGGGCGGGCGCCGCCGTCGCGGCGCAAAGAAGCGACATGCACAAGGCGATGATTCTGCGGCGCATGGTCTGCCTCCATTTCTGTCCTGCGAGCGGAAGTGCGGCTCGCGGCAAGCGCCGTGGCCGCGGTCTTGCCCATTCTGCCGGCTTGCCCACGCAGGCAGGCTCGCAGATGTATCCGTCACCCCTGGCCGCGTAGGTGGTTGAACCGGATGCCAGCTTGGCGTAATAAACAGAAACGAACCCGATGACCGGGTCGGCGACCAGGAGCTACGCCATGAACGCACGACGCATCCTCGCGGCCCTTTGCACCGCACTGCTGAGCGTTTCGCTTGCCTTCGCTGCCGGTGGTGGTGGCGGAGGAGGAGGCGGCGGCGGCGGAGGCGGCGGAGGAGGTGGCGGCGGTGGAGGAGGAGGCGGCGGAGGTGGTGGGGGAGGAGGCGGCGGTGGCGGCGCCGGCGGCGGCGACATTGGCGGCGAGGCGGCCACGGCGGTCGACCCCGAGTACGCGCAGGCCGTGAGCGCGATCGAAGCCAAGCAGTACGACAAGGCCATCCCGCTTCTGCAGTCGTACCTCGGGCGCGCGAAGGACACCGATGCCTATGCCGAGAACTGGATCGCCTACTCCTACCGCAAGTCGGGCCAGCTCGACCAAGCCTTCCTTCACTACGACAAGGCGCTGAAAATCGATCCACAGCACCGCGGCGCCCACTCCTATCTGGGCGAGGCCTATCTGATGACGGGCAACCTGCCGAAGGCCGAGGAGCACCTGCGGGTCCTGGACAAGCTGTGCTTCTTCCCGTGCAACGAATACACCGCGCTGAAGAAGGCGGTGGCCTACTACAAGCAGAACGGCAAGGTCGATCCCAACGCCAAGTAGGCCGGACGGCCGATGCGCTGGCTGGCGCTTGCAGGCAGCTGCGGTGCGCTCGCGCTGGCCGCGGGGCTGGGCTCGGCGCTGCCTGGCGATCAGCCGCCGTGGCGCGCCGATGAGCTCGCGGGAATCGCCTCGCTGGGCCCGTGGCCCGCGCCGGCGATGCGCGATGCGAGCAACCGCGTGTCGGGTCGCGCCGAGGCTGCGGAACTCGGCGAGGTGCTGTTCCACAGCACGCGCCTGTCGACTGTCGGCGGCCTGCGCTGCGCGAGCTGCCACGAGCCGTGGCGCCAGTTCACCGACGGCCGCGCGCGCGCGCTGGGCGCCGAGTCGGGCGCGCGCAACACGCCCAGCCTGCTCAACGTGCGGCTGCAGCATTGGTACGGCTGGGACGGTGCCAACGACTCGCTGTGGGCGCAAAGCATACGGCCCATGCTCGATGCGCGCGAGATGCGCGCCGATGCCGCGCACGTCGCGCAAGCCTTGCGCGACGACGAGACCCTGAAGCGCCTGTATGCGCTGGCCTTCGGCCACGCGCCGCCGGCCGACAACGAGACGGCCCTGGTCGACGCCGGCAAGGCGCTGGCGGCGTACCAGGAAACGCTGACCAGCGCCCGCACGCCGTTCGATGCCTTCCGCGATGCGCTCGGGCGCGGCGACGTCGCGGCCGCGCAGCGCTACCCGGCCACCGCTCAGCGAGGCCTGCGGCTGTTCATCGGGCGCGGCCAGTGCATCGCGTGCCACGCGGGCCCGAACTTCAGCGACGGCGAGTTCCACCGCTCGTCCGTCGTCTCGAAGCTGCACGACGGCACACAAGACCGCGGTCGCACGCTCGGCCTCGAGAAGCTGCTGGCCAGCCCGTACGCGCGCAGCGGCCGCTTCAACGACGAAGCCCAGGCCACGCGGCAGCCCGCATCGCCGCCGGCGGAAGCTGGCGCCTTCCGCACGCCGGGCCTGCGCGAAGCCAGCGCGACCGCGCCGTACATGCACGACGGCAGCATCGCCAACCTGTGCGACGCGCTGCGGCCGCATGCCGCGCTGGAAGGCCGGCCCATGCCGGCGCTGACGCTGGCCGAGCG
>DATEFR010000082.1:0-8466 GCA_035280545.1 Burkholderiaceae bacterium
CTCTGAACCCGGGCCTCAGGGCGCCAGCCGTTCGCGCACCCAGGCGCCGCCCTCGGCGCGATAGCGCAGCCGGTCGTGCAGGCGGCTCTTGCGGCCCTGCCAGAACTCCCAGCGGTCCGGCACCAGCCGGTAGCCGCCCCAGTGCGGCGGCCGCGGCGGGTTGAGCAGGAACTGCGCGCCGTACTTCGCCGCATTGGCGACGAGCACGGCGCGCGAAGCGATCACCTGGCTCTGCGGCGAAGCCCATGCGCCGATCCGCGAATCGAGCGGACGCGAATCGAAGTACGCGTCCGATTCCTCGGCCGAGGTCTTCTCGACGCGGCCCTCGATGCGCACGACGCGCTCGAGCTCGACCCAGTGGAACTGCAGCGCGGCATGCGGGTTGCCCGCGAGCTCGCGGCCCTTGCGACTCTCGTAGTTCGTGTACCAGACGATGCCGCGCGCATCGAAACCCTTGATCAGCACGATGCGGCTCGAGGGCCGGCCGTCGGCACCGACGGTCGCGAGCGTCATCGCGTTCGGCTCGGGCAGCTGCGCGTCCAGCGCCTGCTGCAGCCAGAGCCGGAACTGCTCGAGCGGGTCGGGGTGCGAAGCCGATTCGTCGAGCTCGGCGCGCTCGTAGCTCTTGCGCAAGTTGGCGATATCGTCCATACGCGCAAGTATAGGAATGCGTCTGTCATGTATCGAAGGCGTATCAAAACGCGGCCATGATTTCGCATCAGGGAATCCTTGTGGAAATCGCTTACGGGGAAGGCCTTAAGTGAAGAACCCACTACCTAGCCGGCACCCCAGCTCCCATTCTTGGACTGCAACTTGCTCTTGGTTCATCGTCATCGTTATCGAGGAGAGGGAATGTCGTCCGGGCCTGCGCTGATCGTGCTGGCGGCGGGCAAGGGCACGCGGTTCATCGGGTCCGAGCACAAGCTCGCACAACCCCTCGGACCGTCGACCGTGCTCGGTGCCACGCTGCGCCATGCGATCGAAACCCAGCTTGCGATCGTGGTCGTCACGACCGCGTCGCTGGCCGAGCTCGCGCGCCGCAGCGTGGCGGCGCGCGATGTGGTCGTGCTGCCCGAGGTCGGCTCCGGCCCGGCCGGCGCTGCGCTCGGCATGGGCTACTCGATCGCGGCCGGCGTCAGCGCCCGTCCCGATGCGCATGGCTGGCTGATCCTGCCCGGCGACATGCCGCTGGTGCGCCCGAGCTCCATCCTCGCGGTCGCGCGCCAGCTCGAGCAGCATCCGGTCGCGTATGCACAGTTTCGGGGCCGGCGTGGCCACCCGGTCGCGTTCTCGGCCGAGCTTTACTCCGAGCTGGCGGCGCTGAACGGCGACGAGGGCGCGCGCCGCCTGATCGCGCGCTACCCGGCCTTCGGCGTCGAGCTCGACGATCCGGGCGTGCTGGTCGACGTCGACACGCAGGCCGACCTGGAAGAGCTGCGCCAGGGCGCCGCGGCTCTGCACGCCGCCGCGGGGATGCCGGCGCGCTGAAGCCCGCCGCCGCGCGCGGCACGGGCCAGGCGGTCACGCGGTCAATGCGTGCTGGCGCGCGAGGGTGACGAGGCGCTCGATGTCGGCGTCGCGGATGCCGCAGCGGCGCAGCGATTTCGCGGTCTCGAGCAGATAGTCCAGCGTGCTGCCGTAGCGCCCGGTCGCATGGCGCAGGATCTCGACCATCTGCGGATCGGGGATCGTGCCGGTGTGCGCCGGGCTCGAGCGGCTGAGCGTGAATGCGAGCGCGGTCACCGTGCCGCACGCGGTGCGGCATTGCAGCCACTTCGGGTCGTAGACGCCGGTGGGCATCTCGCGGCGCCACAGCCGCTGGATCTGCTCGGACACCTGGGCGCGCTCGATCCGATACACCATGCCGCGGCACGAGCCGCCCGACACCAGCGCGAACACCAGCCCCGGGCACTCGGGCGAGCCGCGGTTGACCCGCGAGCGCATGCGCAGCGCACGGTGCCAGCCATGCACGACCGCCCCGCGCGACTCGGCCGCATCGAACTCGGGCCGCCAGATCAACGAGGCGTAGCCGAACACCCAGAGGTCGCCGCCGTCCCAGTGGCGCAGCGTGTCGTCCAGCATTTCCTGCGGATCGCGCACGAGCAGATCGGGGTAGTCGACCAGGTGCGCGGCGGCGTGCGGGGGCGGCGGGGTCGTCATGATCCCACTCTAGAATCGTTCGGGCTCGATGAATACACGACGGGGAAGAACGATTGAACGACCAAGCCGATGACGCGCAGAATTTTGCACTGATGGCGGTGGCTGCTGTTGTAGCCATGGTGATCGCCGGCGTGCTGGCGCTCGCCATCTGGGCTTCGCGTGAAGATGGGAACGTTGCAGCAGCGGGGAAGAGTGCCGCGGTCGGCGCGGTCATCGCCGGCGCGGCCAGCGGTGCGCAGGCCGACGCGGCGGCCGCCACCGGCACCACCGTGCCGGAGCTCGGTGCGGCCGACGGGCGCATCTACTTCGAGCTCGCCTCCGATGCGCTGCCCCCGGATGCGCAGGCCGAGCTCGGTCGTATCGCCGACGCGGCGCGTGCCGAGCCCCAGAAGGTCGTGCTGATCTCCGGGTTTCACGACGAGAGCGGCGACGCGGCGAAGAACGCCGAGCTCGCGAAGAACCGCGCCTTCGCAGTGCGTCACGCACTCGAGGCGAACGGCGTGCCGCGCGAGCGCCTGGTGATGGACAAGCCGCGCGTCACGCTCGGTGGCGCCGACGCACGCGAAGCGCGGCGCGTCGAGATGCGGTTGCGCTGACGCCGACCGGCCGCGCGACAGCCCACAGCCCGCACGATGCGGGCTGTTTTCGTTTCGTCTTTCGTTGCGTCTGCGCGTGAACTCGGCGCGCCGCCGAAGACCGAACGGCGACCGAGATTTCGCGCGGGTTGATTTGACGATGTAACCAGGTTACCTAATAATCAAAGGATAGGTTACATCGCCTCGCCTCGCGCGTCACCACCACCCGAAGGGACTGCCGCCATGCCTGCACTGAACCCCGAAGTCGCCCGCATCACCGACCGCATCCGCGAGCGCAGCCGCGCTACACGCAGTGCCTATCTCGCCCGTGTCGATGCGGCGATCAACCGGCCGCGCGGCGCCGACCGCATGGGCTGCGCCAACGTTGCCCACGCATTCGCCGGACTGCCCGCCAACGACAAGCTGCGCATCGTCGCCGAGCGCGGGCCGAACCTCGCGATCGTCAGCTCCTACAACGACATGCTGTCGGCGCACCAGCCCTACGAAAGCTTCCCCGCCGTGATCCGCGACGAGGCGCACCGTCTCGGCGCGACCGCGCAGTTCGCCGGCGGCGTGCCCGCGATGTGCGACGGCGTCACGCAGGGCCTGCCCGGCATGGAGCTGAGCCTGTTCTCGCGCGACACGATCGCGCTGGGCACCGCGGTCGCGCTGACCCACGATGTGTTCGATGCGGCACTGCTGCTGGGCATCTGCGACAAGATCGTGCCGGGCCTGCTGATCGGTGCGCTGCACTTCGGGCACCTGCCGTGCGTGTTCGTGCCGGGCGGGCCGATGTCCAGCGGCCTATCCAACACCGAAAAATCGAAGGTGCGCGAGCAGCATGCGCAAGGGCTGGTCGGGCGCCCCGAGCTGCTCGAGGCCGAGTCGGCCGCGTACCACGGCGCCGGTACCTGCACGTTCTATGGCACCGCGAACAGCAACCAGATGCTGCTCGAGGCGATGGGGCTGCACGTGCCGGGTGCCGCATTCGTGCACCCGCATGCGCCGCTGCGCGAGGCGCTGACGCGCGAGGCGGTGCATCGTGCACTCGCGATGACGAAGGCGCGCGCCGACGCGAACGGCGGCGAGGGACGTTTCACGCCGATCGGCAAGCTGGTCGACGAGCGGGCCATCGTCAACGCGATGGTCGCGCTGCTCGCGACCGGCGGCTCGACCAATCACCTGATCCACTGGGTCGCGGTCGCACGCTCGGCCGGCATCCAGATCGACTGGACCGATTTCGCCGAGCTGTCGCATGTGACGCCGCTGCTCGCGCGGGTCTACCCGAACGGCGTGGCCGATGTGAACCAGTTCCAGGCGGCCGGCGGCCCGGGCTTCGTGATCCGCGAGCTGCTCGATTCCGGCGTGATGCATGGCGATGCGCTGACCGTCTCGGCCGGCGGGATGCGCGACTACGCGATGCTGCCGGTGCAGGCCGACGGCGCGCTGCGCTGGAGCGCATTGCCGCAGGCGAGTGGCGACCCGTCGGTGGTGCGCCGCGCCAACGAGCCGTTCAGCGCGGAAGGCGGGCTGAAGCTGCTGACCGGCAACCTCGGCCGCGCCGTGATCAAGGTTTCGGCGGTGCCGGCCGATCGGCACGTGATCGAGGCACCGGCGATCGTGTTCGATTCGCAGGAGGCATTGCAGGCGGCGTTCAAGGCCGGCCAGCTCGAGCGCGATTTCATCGCGGTGGTGCGCTTTCAGGGGCCTCGTTCGAACGGCATGCCCGAGCTGCACAAGCTGACGCCGCCGCTGGGCGTGCTGCAAAGCCGCGGCTTCAAGGTCGCGCTGGTGACCGATGGGCGCATGAGCGGAGCCTCGGGCAAGGTGCCGGCGGCGATCCACGTGAGCCCCGAAGCACTGGCCGGCGGGCCGCTCGCGAAGGTCCGCGACGGCGACCTCATCCGCCTCGATGCGACCGCGGGCACGCTGACTGCTATCGTCCCGGCCGACGAGTGGGCGCAGCGCGCCGACGCCGAGATCACCGGCGCGCAGGCCGATGTCAACGGCCACGGCCTGGGCCGCGAGCTGTTCGCCGGCATGCGCCGCAACGTGTTGAGCGCCGAGGAAGGCGCCTGCACGTGGCTCTGAATCACCTGAAGGACATAGTCATGAACAACACGTTGGACCTCGTCGCCTACGGCCCGGTGATCCCGGTCATCGTGATCAACGAGCTGGCCGATGCGGTGCCGATGGCCCGTGCGCTGGTCGAAGGCGGCGTGCGCGTGCTCGAGGTGACGCTGCGCACGCCGATCGCACTGCAGTGCATCGAAGCGATCGCGCGCGAGGTGCCCGAGGCGGTGCTCGGCGCCGGCACGATCCGCAGCGTTGCCGATGCGAAGGCCGCGAAGGATGTCGGCTGCGCGTTCGGCGTGAGCCCCGGCTACACGAGCCAGATCGGCAACGCCTGCCGCGAGCTGGGCCTGCCGTTGCTGCCCGGCACCGCGACCGGCAGCGAGGTGATGCAGGCCAGTGCCGACGGCTACACGTTCCTGAAGTTCTTCCCGGCGATGCAGTCCGGCGGCATCCCGATGCTGAAGGCGCTGGCCGGGCCGTTCACCGACATCGTGTTCTGCCCGACCGGCGGCATCACCGTCGAGACCGCCCCGCAGTTTCTCGCGCTGCCCAACGTCAAGGTCTGCGGCGGCTCGTGGCTGACGCCGGCCGATGCGGTGGCGGCGAAGGACTGGGCACGCATCACGCGGCTCACGAAGGAGGCGAGCGCGTTGCGGGCAGGGTGACGCTGCCTCCCGGAACCGTTCGGGCTGTCCTTCGCACCGTTCGGGCTGTCCTCCACTCCTCCGTTTGGGCTGTCCTCCACACCTCCGTTCGGGCTGAGGTATCGAAGCCGTGGTGCCCCCCGCGCCCTTCGATACCTCAGGGCGAACGGTGAATGGCGAACGGTGAGTGGTGAACGGTGTTGGCTACGCGTCCCGCTGGATCAACTCGATCTTGTAGCCGTCGGGGTCGGTCACGAACGCGATCACCGTGGTGCCGCCCTTGACGGGGCCGGGCTCGCGCGTCACGTTGCCGCCGCCCGCGCGGATCTTCTCGCACGCAGCATAGGCGTCTTCCACGCCGATCGCGATGTGCCCGTACGCGGTGCCGAGCTCGTACGAGTCGGTGCCGTGGTTGTAGGTCAGCTCGATCTCGGCATGCTCCGGGTTCGTGCCGTAGCCGACGAACGCCAGCGAGTACTTCTGCTCGGGCCGCTCGGTCGTGCGCAGAAGCTTCATGCCCATCACCTGGGTGTAGAAGGCGATCGAGCGTTGCAGGTCGCCGACCCGCAGCATCGTGTGTAGCAGTCTCATTTGATGTCGAAGATGAAGCACGTCGTGGAGGCGTGAGCGTACAGCTTGCCGTCGGGGCCGTACAGGCGGCCGTCGGCGGTCGCCATGCGGTTGCCGCCGTGGATCACCTGGCCCTCGGCACGCACCATCGGCACCTTGTCGGTCAGCGGCCGCACGATGTTGATCTTCAGCTCGGCCGTGGTGTAGGCCTTGCCGACCGGCATCGTCGTGTGCACCGCGCAGCCTACGCACGAGTCCAGCAGCGTCGCGAACCAGCCACCGTGCACCGAGCCCAGCGGGTTGTAGTGACGCAGCAGCGGCGTGCCCTGGAACACGGCGCGCCCGAACTCGACTTCGACCAGCCAGAAGTCCAGCGTGTCGGCAATCGGCGGGTAGGGCAGTTCGCCGGCCAGCATCGCGTTGAGCTGCTCCAGCCCGCTCAGCGGCGCGACCTGCTCCGGCCGCGCGACGCCGCTGGTTTTCATCACCTTGCGCAGGTCCTCGCCGCGCGAGCGCCATTGCGCCAGCACGCGAGCGGGGTCGGCCGCGGTGTCGGGGGTCGTCATGAGAGGCTTCTCCATCAAGATTGCAGATGCAATGATTGTAGGTACAATCGTTGCATGAGCGCCAGAACGATCGCCAGGGTGCCGGCCCGCGGGGCCGGCACGGCGTCCCCCAAGGGTTGTACCAGCTTGAAGCTGCGCCAGCTGTCGCGCCGCGTCAGCCAGCACTTCGACCACATCGTCGGCGCGGCCGGCCTGAAGACCACGCAGTACTCGTTGCTGTCGCACATCGTCACGCTGGGGCCGGTCCGCCCCGGCGAGCTGGCCGATGCGATGGAAATGGACGCGTCGACGTTGACCCGCAACCTGCAGCCGCTGATCGCGCAGGGTTGGGTCACGGTCGGCGCCGGCGCCGACGGGCGCACCCGCAGCGTCGAGATCACCGAAGCCGGCCGCGCCAAACGCGGCGAGGCTCAGCGCGACTGGAAGCGTGCGCAGCTCGAGCTGAACGAACGTCTGGCGCCCGAACGGGTCGCGCGGCTGCATTCGTTGATCGACGAATGCCTGGTGTTGATGAACGAATCCGCAGGAGGCGACGATGAATGACGGGATGACGACGAAGCACCGGGCGGGCATCGGCCTGGTGCTGCTGGCCGCGGCCGGCACGTTCGCGCTGACGATGGGCGCGCGCCAGTCGATGGGCTTGTTCGTCGGCACGCTGAACACCGCGACCGGCCTGGGCATCGCGAGCATCAGCCTCGCGTTCGCATTCGGCCAGCTCTGGTGGGGGCTGACGCAGCCGTTTGCCGGCATCGTCGCCGACCGCATCGGCGCCGGCCGCGTGCTGTTCGCCGGTGTGCTGCTGGTCGCGCTCGGCACGGCGCTGGTGCCGTTGATGACGACGACGCTCGGGCTGATCCTCGCGATCGGCGTGCTCGCCGCGGGCGGCGCCGGGATGGCCGGGCCCTCGGTGCTGATGGGCGCGACGATGCGGTTGATCCCGCCCGAGAAGCGCGGCATCGCAACCGGCGTCGTCAATGCCGGCGGTTCGTTCGGCCAATTCGTGTTCGCGCCGATCGCGCAAGGCGTGACGGCGGCGGCCGGCTGGGTCGCGTCGCTGCAGACGCTCGCGGCGATCTCGCTGCTCGCGCTGCCGGCGGCATGGGTGCTGCGCGGCCACTCGCTGCAAGCCGCAACGCCTGTGGCAGCCGGCGCCGCGACGCCGCCTGCCGCGAAGCCGGAATCGATACGCGCCGCGGTCGCGCGTGCGGTCGCCGACCCGAGCTATCGATTGTTGTGCGCCGGCTTCTTCGTCTGCGGCTTTCACGTGGCGTTCATCGCGACCCACTTGCCGGGCGTTGTCGCGGCATGCCAGCTGCCGCCCGCCGTCGGTGCGTGGTCGCTCGCGGTGATCGGCCTGTTCAATATCGTCGGCAGCTTCGCGATGGGCTGGGCGGTCGGCCGCTGGCGCATGAAGTCGCTGCTCGCGCTGGTCTACCTGACGCGTGCGGTCGCGGTGTTGCTGTTCATCGTCGCGCCGAAGACCGAGGTCGTGATGCTGACCTTCGCCGCGGTGATCGGCCTGAGCTATCTGTCGACCGTGCCGCCGACCGCGGGCCTGGTCGCGAAGATGTTCGGCACCGCGAACATGGCGACGCTGTTCGGCATCGTGATGCTGGCGCACCAGATCGGCGGCTTCCTGGGTGCCTACCTGGGCGGCAAGGCGTTCGAGTGGACCGGCGCCTACGACTGGATGTGGTACGCCGACATCGTGCTGGCGGTCGGCGCCGCGCTGGTCAACCTGCCGATTCGCGAGGCGCGGCTTGCGCCGCGCGCCGCAACGGCCGCAGCGGGCTGACGCTCAGCGCGCCGGCTGCCGCTTGCGGCGCTGCAGCCAGACCGCGATCCCCTGCGCGTTCAGCTCGAGGTCGAGCGCGA
>DATEFR010000083.1:0-5198 GCA_035280545.1 Burkholderiaceae bacterium
ACGGCAGCCGCTCCCCAGGAAGACGCCGACCCGATCCTCAGCGCGCTGGGCTACGACCCGGTCACGCTGGAGACGCTCGCCGAGCGCACCGGCTGGCCGCCGGCCGAATTGAACATCCGGCTGCTCGACCTCGAGCTGGCCGGCGACATCGCCCGGTTGCCGGGGCAACGCTTCCAGCGCATCGCCCAGGGCTGACCCGCCCCCGTGGTTTCAAATCGCAGCAAAGGCCGCACTTCGGTACAGGATGGGGGCAGCGACGCCCCTGCGGGCGTGGCGCGTGCGGTATAGTGAATCTATGTTCGACGTGCTCGTGTACCTGTACGAAAACTACTGGCGGCCCGATGCGTGTCCCGATCACGATCAGCTGACACGCAAGCTCTCCTCGGTCGGTTTCGAGTCGGACGAGATCCAGGAAGCCCTGTCGTGGCTGGACGGCGTCGCCGCCGTGGCGCAGTCGTACGACGGCGGCCAAGGCGGGCGCAGCATGCGCGTCTATTCGCCGGTGGAGCAGGAGCACCTGGGCGAGGAGTCGATCGGCTTCATCAGCTTCCTCGAATCCGCCGGCGTGCTGCCGCCGCCGATGCGCGAGATGGTGATCGACCGCGCCAGCGCGATCCCCGGCGGCCCGCTCGACCTCGAAGACCTGAAGATCATCGTGCTGATGGTCTTCTGGAGCCTGGGCGAAGAGCCCGACGCGCTGATCCTCGACGAACTGTTCGTCGACCCGGAAGACCGGTTGATCCACTGACCACCACGAGACGCGGCTTCGGCCGCGTCGATGTTTCCAGGGGCCTCTAGTTCAGCAGCCGGCTCGGATCGCCATCCAGCTTGGCCATCGCGCTCCGTGTTGCGCGCACCGTCAGCGATTCGTCCTGCGCGGGCACCAGCAGCCCGGCCTGCAGGAACGCCGCGAGCCGGTTCTGCTGGAACAGCACGCCACGGCCCTGCGGCGAGACGAACAGCGTGAGCTGGCGCCGCATGCCCTGCCAGGCCAGCTGCACCGCCTCGTTGCGGTTGCGGTAGTCCAGCATGTACCAGCTGCCGACCTGCAGCTCGCGCGCCCACGCGAGCATCGCCGGCGTCGGCATCGAGCCGCCCTCGCCGACGACCTCGAGCTCCGAGTTCTCGTAACCGGAGAGATCGTGGACCATAGACTCGTCGATCTCGATGTCGGCCGAGTCGGGCAACAGCTCCTCCAGCGTCTCGAGGCGCGCCATCAGCTCCTCGAGCCGGTCGGTCGGGATCGCCGCGGTCTTCGCGGTGAACGCCGCCGCGAGCGAGTTGTTCAGGCGCTGGATGTGCTCGTCCTGCTTGTCGGCCGGCACGCCGGCGTCGGCCATGCCCTCGCGCAGCGTCTTCAGCAGCGGCGGCAGGCGCCGGATCACCTCGGCGCGCTCCTCGCGCGAAACCTTCGCGCTGGCCGACCAGATCAGATCGGCGGCGGCGCGCTTCATGTCCTTGGTCGCGTCGCTCTGGATGCCGTGCTTGACCGCGGCCATCGCCAGCACGTCGGCCCAGACGTGGAACAGGAAATCGCGCACGCCCTCCTGCACCGGAACCTCGTTGAGCATCTTGCGCAGCTCGATCGTGTACTGGATCGCCAGCGTCTCGCGCTGCTCGACCTGCTGCGCCAGCGAGACGCCCTTCTTCGACGCCTCGTTCTCGTTCTTGAAGTAATGCTCGAGGAACTTCTCGAACTCGGTCAGCACGGTCTGGAACACGCGCCGGCCGGTGTCCGGATACGCCTCGACGACTTGCACGACGCGCTTGATCTCCTTCTCGAGCACGTCGCCGACGGCCTTGGTGGTCGCATCGAAGCCCATCACACAGGCGCCCATGCGGTCGATCAGGCGGCGCGCCGGGTGGTCGACGGTCGCGAAGAAATCGGGCTCGCCGACCGCAACCCGAAGCACCGGCATCTGCAGCCGCGCGAACCAGACGCGCACCGCCGACGGGATGCGCTCTTCGGTCAGGATGCTCTGGAACAGCAGCGCGACGATCTCGATCGTGGCGCGCTCGACCGGCGTGGTCGCCGCCTGCTTCAGCGCCGCCTTGCGCCGGTTCAGCTCGTCGAGCAGCGCCGGCGTGCTGACGGCGCCGGCCACCGTGCGCGCCGCGGTGACACGCTGCGCGATGTCCTGCTGCGCCGCGGCGATCGCATGGCTCAGGCGCGGCGTGACCGGCACCTGCTCGCGCGCCGTGATCGCGAACTCCGGCAACTGCCGACCGACCAGCTTGTTCAGCCGGCCCAGCACCGCCTCGGCATGGTCCATGCCGCGCGCCAGGCCCGCGGCGCGGGTCATCAGGCGGGTTTCCTCGCCGACCTCGGGGCCGCGCCCGCCGCCGGTGGACGCCAGCCCGCCGCCGCTGCCCGAATGCGCGAAGGCGGTGCCGCCGAAGCCGTGCGTGTTGCGCGCGCGCCGGATGAACGGCCGCAGGTCGATCTCGGGCAGCACGCGCCGTTCGATCAGGAACCGGTTGGTCTCGTGGTAGCCCTCTTCGGCGAAGTGCGCGAACTCGTCGTGCAGCACGCCTTGCAGCAGGCGCCACGATTCCAGCGACAGCCCGGCCGCGCGCCACGACGCGGTGACGATGCGCGCCAGCACGTGTGGCCGCAGCACGTCGTTGGTGTCTAGCTCTTCACGCCCCTCGAGCTGGGCCATGCGCGAGCGCAGGTCGGTGAACTCCCACGAGGCGCGATCCATCATCGCCAGCGCGAGGCGCGAGCCGATGATCTCGACCTCGATCGTGTCGTCGTCGACCAGGCTGAGCTTGGCGTGGCGCGACGCGCTCAGCGGCAGGTCACCCGGCCGCGACGCCGAGACCATCCCGCTGGCCAGCCCGGCGCGCAGCATCGACGTCATGCCTTGCAGCCACAGGGCCGAGCCCTTCTGCAGATCCGCAACCAGGTCGCGCCGCTTGAACATGACCGACGGCTCGGCGACCTGGCTGACCAGGATGCGCGCCCCGTTGTCGACCGCCTGCACGACCGACGGCAGGCCATTGAGCAGGCCTTCGTTGTAGGACCGCCTCGCCTGCTGGGCCAATACCGACGGGTTCGACGGGTTGGCGGGAGTGGGCATGGAAGCTGCGGCGTCCTGGGAGGAGATATGGCGTCAGACTCTACACCACTGCCCCGGCGTTCGGGTCGTCCGGATCGACGTCCTTGGCGGTCGCCTTGATCAAATCCTCGCGTTTGACGCCCAGCCACATCGCGATCGCCGCGGCGACGAACACCGACGAGTAGATGCCGAACAGGATGCCGATGGTCAGCGCGATCGCGAAGCCGTGCAGCGTCGGCCCGCCGAAGATCAGCATCGACAGCACCATCGCCTGCGTACAGCCGTGGGTGATGATCGTGCGGCTCATGGTGCTGGTGATCGCGTGGTCGATCACCTCGTGCGTGGTCATCTTGCGGAAGCGCCGGAACGCCTCGCGGATCCGGTCGAAGATGACGACCGACTCGTTGACCGAGTAGCCCAGAACCGCCAGCACCGCCGCGAGCACCGTGAGGTTGAACTCCCACTGGAAGAACGCGAAGAAGCCCAGGATGATGACGACGTCGTGCAGGTTCGCGACGATCGCCGCGACCGCGAACTTCCACTCGAAGCGGATCGCCAAGTACACCATGATGCCGGCGATCACCATCGCCAGCGCCTTCGCGCCGTCGACCGCGAGCTCGCGGCCGACCTGCGGCCCGACGAAGTCCACGCGCTGCAGCTTCACCGCCTCGCACGTCGCGGGGCTCGTCACGACCTGCCCCTCGGCGGCGCACATCGCGCCATAGACCTTGTTGACGATCGCGGCCTGCTCGTCCTTCTTCGTGCCGGGCGGAGCCGGCAGGCGCACGACGATGTCGCGCGTGCTGCCGAAGTTCGCGACCTGCACCTCGCCGAGCTTGAGCTCCTCGAGCTTCTCGCGGATCTTGTCGACCTCGGCGGCCTTCGCGTACTGGGCCTCCATCACGATCCCGCCGGTGAACTCGATCGAGAAATGGAGCCCGCGGGTCGCGAGGAAGAACACCGCGGCGAGGAAGGTCAGCGCCGAGATGACGTTGAACACCAGCGCATGCCGCATGAACGGGATGTCGCGGTGGATGCGGAAGAATTCCATGATGCTGCGCCAGCGTAGGGTGGAAATCAGGCCTTGGCCGAGAGGTCGGTCGCCTGCTGTTGCTGCGGCTTCCAGACCTGCCCGATCGACACGCTCTTGAGCTTCTTCTGGCGCCCATACCAGAGGTTGACGAGGCCGCGCGAGAACACGACGGCCGAGAACATCGAGGTCAGGATGCCCAGGCAGTGCACGACCGCGAAGCCGCGCACCGGCCCGGAGCCGAACACCAGCAGCGCGAGGCCGGCGATCAGCGTGGTCACGTTCGAGTCCAGGATCGTCGCCCAGGCCCGGTCGTAGCCGTCATGGATCGCCTTCTGCGGCGACGCGCCGCCGCGCAGCTCCTCGCGCACGCGCTCGTTGATCAGCACGTTTGCGTCGATCGCCATGCCCAGCGTCAGCGCGATCGCCGCGATGCCGGGCAGCGACAGCGTCGCCTGCAGCATCGACAGCAACGCCAGCAGCAGCAAGAGGTTGAAGCCCAGCGCCAGCGTCGAGATCACGCCGAACAGCAGGTAGTACAGGCACATGAACAGCGCGATCGCGGCAAAGCCCCACAGCACGCTGTGGAAGCCCTTCTGGATGTTCTCCGCGCCCAGGCTGGGGCCGACCGTCTTCTCCTCGATGATCTCCATCGGCGCGGCCAGCGAGCCGGCGCGCAGCAGCAGCGCCGTATCGTTGGCCTCGGCGACGGTCATGCGGCCCGTGATCTGAAAGCGCGAGCCCAGCTCGCCGCGGATCACCGGCGCGGTCACGACCTCGCCCTTGCCCTTCTCGAACAGCAGGATCGCCATGCGCTTGCCGATGTTCTCGCGCGAGACGTCCTGCATGATGCGCGCGCCCTTCGCATCGACCGTGAGGCTCACGTTCGGCTCGTGGGTCTGCGAGTCGAAGTTCGGCTGCGCATCGGTCAGGTTGTCGCCGGTCAGCACGACCTGGCGCTTGACGACCAGCGGCGCCCCGCTGCGCTCGACATAGCGCTCGGTGCCGAACGGCACCGGCCCGGTGCCCGCGGCGCCGGCCGCGGCCTCGGCGCTGTCGTCGACCATGCGCAGCTCGAGCGTCGCGGTGCGGCCGATGATGTCCTT
>DATEFR010000084.1:0-5492 GCA_035280545.1 Burkholderiaceae bacterium
GGCGCTGGCTGGCGTAGCCCTGGGTCCAGTCGAATGAAGAGGAACGCGTCATGGTCGTCGGCTCCGCCGGTCTCCGTTGGGATGCGATCGATTATTGCGGCGGCGCGGTGCACCTGCTGGTGCAGGTTGAATGGCATGTCGCTTGCTTTGATCGCGGTCGAGTAGAAGCCGGCAGCGGCGCCCAGTCCAGGGCGCCGTGGGTCATTGCTCCCGGCGCGGTCGCCCGACCGCGCTGACGGTTGCAACCAACCTGGAGAGACTGCCGCATGCTCGTGACCCAGCAACCCGTCCTGCGCCGCTTCTGGTACGCGCTGATGCCGATCGACGCGCTGGACGACGGCCCGAAGCCGTTCACGCTGCTCGGCGAACACCTGGTGCTGTGGAAGACCGCCGACGGCACGCCCGCCGCGCTGCGCGACCGCTGCTGCCACCGCACCGCGAAGCTCAGCAAAGGCTGTGTCGATGGCGAAGGCCGCATCGTCTGCGGCTATCACGGCTGGACCTACGACGCGACCGGCCAGTGCGTTCGCATCCCGCAGTTCGGGCCCGACGAGACCATCCCTGCGAACGCGAAGGTGCCGGCCTTCCATTGCCGTGCGCAATACGGCTACGTGTGGGTCGCGCTCGCCGATCCGCTGCGGCCCATCCCCGAGTTCCCTGAAGACGGCCGGCCCGGCTACCGCCGCATCTTCCAGCTCTACCAGGCGTGGCGGACCAGCCCGATGCGGATGATGGAGAACTCGTTCGACAACGCCCACTTCTCGTTCGTGCACCGGGGCACCTTCGGCGATCCGGACCGCCCGGTGCCGAAGGTCTACGAGCTGGTCGACACGGCCGATGGCTTCGAGGCCGAGTCCAGCGTGCCCATCCTGAACCCGCCTGAAGCGCACCGCGTGACCGGCAGCCGCGCACCCACCGTCACGCGCCATCTGCGCAACCGCTACCACCTGCCGTTCGTGCGCCGTTTCGGCTGCCGTTACGACAGCGGCATCGAGCACATCATCTACAACTGCGCGACGCCCATAGACGACGAACGCATGATGCTGGTGCAGTGGCTGTACCGGAACGACACCGAGGCCGACTGCCCCGCCCAGGTGCTGATCGATTGGGACGGCGCCGTCACCGCCGAGGACCGCGAGATCCTCGAAGCGACCGACCCCGACACGTGCATCGACACGCGGCGGCGCCAGGAATTCCACATGCCGTCGGACAAGCCCGGCCTCGTGATCCGGCAAAAGCTGATGGCGCTGCTCGCCGAGCATGGCGAGGTCGAGCAGCACCGACCGCCGCTGGCGGCGATCGGGGTGCGCGTGGAGCGTGCGCGATGAGCGCCGCCGGGCCGCTCCCAAGGCGCTCACTCCCCCTCGGGGGGACCGGCGCGAAGCGACGTAGGGGGCCTCGATGAGCACGGCAAGCCTGCTGATCCGCGATGCCGCCGCCATCGTCACCGGCGCTCGCGGCGCCGCATCGCGAGCGACCGGACCCGACATCCGCGTGCGCGATGGCCGCATCGAGGCGATCGGCGCCCTCGCACCGCAGCCCGGCGAGACGCAGCTCGATGCGCGCGACTGCGTGGTCTACCCGGCCTGGGTCAACACGCACCACCACCTGTTCCAGTCGCTGCTCAAAGGTGTGCCGCAAGGCCTGAACGCGACGCTGACGCCGTGGCTCGCGGCCACGCCGCTGCGCTTTCGCGGCGCGTTCGACGAAGCGCGCTTCCGGCTTGCCGCGCGCATCGGACTGGTCGAGCTCGCGCTGTCGGGCTGCGCCACGGTCGCCGACCACAACTACCTGTACTTTCCGGGCATGCCGTTCGATGCGTCGACGATCCTGTTCGACGAAGCGCAGCAGTTGGGCCTGCGCTTCGTGCTGTGCCGCGGCGGCGCGACACTGACGCGCCAGATCGAAGCCGAGCTGCCGCTCGCGCTGCGCCCCGAGCCGCTGGACGACTACCTGCGCGAGCTGGAACGACTCGGCCGGGCCTATCACGACCCGGCGCCCGATGCCCGCGCGCGCATCGCCGCGGCGCCGACGACACTGCTGTTCGCGATGCGCGAAGGCGAGTTGCGCGAGGTCGTGCAGCACGCGCGCCGCCTCGGCCTGCGACTGCACTCGCACCTGTCCGAGACCGTGCACTACCAGGACGCCGCGCACGAGCAGCACGGCATCACGCCGATCGCGTTCGCACAGCGCACCGGCTTCCTCGGCGACGACGTGTGGTTCGCGCACCTCGTGAAGCTCGATGCGGACGAGATCGCGCTGCTCGGCGCCACGGGCACCGGCATCGCGCACTGCCCGCAGAGCAACGGACGGTTGGGCAGCGGCATTGCGCCGGTGCGCTCGCTGGAGGATGCCGGCGTCACGGTGTCTATCGGCGTCGACGGCGCCGGCTCGAACGAAGCGGCCGACATGCTCTCCGAAGCGCATGCGGCGTGGCTGATGCAGCGCGCCCGCGGCGGGCAGGATGCGCTCGCGCTGCATCGCGGCGGCAGCGGCGAGCAAGGCGCCGCCGATGCGAGCATCGACGATGTCGTGCGCTGGGGCACCGCCGGCGGCGCGGCGGTGCTCGGGCTCGATGCCGTGGGCACGCTCGCGCCGGGCATGGCCGCCGACATCGCGGTCTACTCGCTCGCGCACGACCCGCGCCACTTCGGGCTGCACGACGTCGCGATCGCGCCGGTCGCCGGCGGGCGCGCTCGGCTGAAGGCGCTGCTGGTCGGCGGCCGCACGGTGGTGGTCGATGGCGCGATTCCGGGGCTGGACCTCGCGCAGCTCGGGCACGCGGCACGCAATGCGGTGCGCGCGCTGCAGCGTGCGGCATGAGCTGCGCGGCGGCGATCGTGGTTCAATCCGCGTCCATGAGTTCCGCAGTACCCGCCGCCGGCGTCTCGACCACGATGCTCGCCGGCGACCCCAGCGCCCGCTCGCGCGCGCGGCTGGGCCGCGATCGCGTGCTCGCGCAGATTCGCGAAGCCGCGATCACCGAGTTCAGCCTGCACGGCTTCAAGGGCGCATCGACGCAGGCGATCGCCGAGCGCGCGGGGCTGACGAAGCCGCAGCTGCACTACTACATCAAGGGCAAGGACGAGCTCTACGAGGAGCTGCTGTTCGCCGTGCTGCAAGGCTGGAGCGAAGCCTTCGCCTTCGATCCTTCGAGCGACGACCCGCGCCGCGTGCTGACGCACTACATCCACAGGAAGCTGGCGTACGCGCTCGACAACCCGGGGCTGTCGCGCATCTTCACGAACGAGATCCTCGGCGGCGGCCCGAACCTGGGCCGCTACTGGCCGATCGCGCAGCGCTCGACACAGGACAAGGTCGACCTGATCGACGGCTGGATCGCCAAGGGCTTGATGCGCCCGCTGAACGCGCGGCTGTTGCTGATGCACATCTGGGGCATGACGCAGCACTACGCCGACTATGCGGTGCAGGTGCGTGTGATGCTGGGCCAGGCGCCCGACACGCCGATAGACCGCGAACCAATCGAGCGCGAGCTCACCGAATTCGTGCTGCGCGGCTGCGGCTTCGCACCGGAATAGATCGGTTCGTTGCGCTCACGCGTCGCGTGCGCGCAATCGCAGCGCGCAGAGGGCTGGCACCGTCCTTGCGAGCCATTTGACCAACAGATCTGATCGATTGGTCAAATGCGCATCCTGGTCGTCTATTCGCACCCGGTCGAGACCAGCTTCAACGCAGCCATGCACGCCGAAGTCGTGCGCCGGCTGCAGGAAGCCGGCCACGAGGTCGACGACTGCGATCTGTACGCGGAAGGGTTCAACCCGGTGCTGTCGCGCGAGGAGCGGCTGGGCTACCACACGATCCCGGCCAACCGCGTGCCGGTGCAGCGTTATGTCGAACGGCTCGAATGGGCCGAGGCGCTGGTGTTCTGCTTTCCGACCTGGTGCTTCGGGCTGCCGGCGATGCTCAAGGGCTTCTTCGATCGCGTCTTCGTGCCGGGCGTCGCGTTCGACATCAGCGACCCGGCCAACGTGAAGCCGGCGCTGACGCACATCCGGCGCATCGCCGCGGTCGTCACGTACGGCCGGCCGCGCTGGACCGCTCTCATGATGGGCGACCCGCCGCGCAAGGTGATCACGCGCTACCTGCGCGTACTGACCGGCGGCCGCGCGCGGGTCGACTATCACGCGTACTACCACATGAACGTCGCGACACCGCCCAAGCTGCAGCGCTTCATGCAGCGGGTGGGGATCGCGATGGCGAGGTTCGCATGAGCGTGTCGACGACGACCTCACGGCTCGCCGGCGCGCGCCTGCCGCGCTGGTGTCTGCCGTCCAACTGGCCGGTGTTGCGGGGACAACCTGCGCTGGCCGACATCGCGATCGCCCAGGGGCGGATCGCGGCGATCGTGCCGCATGACGCGAGTGCACCCATCGATCCTGCTTCACGCCATCTCCGCGGCGCGCCGGTGCTGCCCGGCCTGGTCGAGGCCCACACGCACATCGACAAGGCCTTCACGCGCGGCCGCCTGGGCGCCGTCGCGCCGGGACTGCTCGCCGCGATCGAGGCGATGAAAGCCGACCGCGCCGATTGGACCGCGGACGACGTGCGCGAACGCGCGGGCCGCGCACTGCAATGGGCCGGCGCCGCCGGCGTCACGCACGTGCGCACGCACTGCGACTGGTGGGAGCCCGATGCCGCGCCAATCGCGTGGCAGGTACTGCGCGAGCTCGGCGACGCCTGGTCCGAGCGCCTGCAGGTCGAACGCGTCAGCCTGATCCCGCTGCACCTCTTTCCGAGCCGCGACGCGGCCCATGCGCTTGCACGCACCGTGGCGGCGAGCGGCCCCGGCGCACGGCTCGGCGGCTTCGTGCACACGACGAACTGGGACCCGGCCGCGCTGCGCCACCTGTTCGAAGCGGCGGAAGCCTTCGGCCTGGATGTCGACCTGCATGTCGACGAGGAGCTGAACCCGCAGGCCCGCGGCCTCGCGACGACCGCGGCACTGGTGCGCGAGATGGGCTTCGGCGGCCGCGTGGTCTGCGGCCATGCCTGCGCGCTCGCGGCGCAAGACGAAACGCTCGCGCTCGCGACGCTCGATGCGCTCGCCCGTGCACCGATCACGCTGGTCTCGCTGCCGACGACCAACCTGCTGCTGCAGGATGCTCGCACCGGCCGCACGCCGCGCCAGCGCGGCCTCACACTGGTGAAGGAAGCGCGCGAGCGCGGCATCCCGGTGCTGATCTCGACCGACAACGTGCAGGACGCGTTCTGCGCGTTCGGCACGTTCGATCCGGTCGAGGCGCTCGCGGTCGGCGCGCTGACCGCGCAGCTCGACGATGTGTTCGACACCTGGACCGAGGCGATCTGCCGGCGCGACTGGCTGTCGCGCACACCGCGCGCGAGCGGCGCGCTGGCCGTGGGCGACCGCGCCGACTTCGTGATCTTCGAGCAGGCCGATGCGATGACCTGGCCGGCGCGCGCGCACCGGCGCACCGTGATCCGCGCCGGCTTGCCCATCGCCTCGACGCAGG
>DATEFR010000085.1:0-5096 GCA_035280545.1 Burkholderiaceae bacterium
GCTGCGCAGCCGCAGCGTCCAGGCGGCATTCGAGCTGATGCCGCGGCACCGGCGGATGTTTCTCGAAGGGCTGGACAACATCGGGCTGTCGCTGACGCAGCGGGATCGGATCGAGGCGTTTGCGCGGGCGCATTGGGCGCAGCAGCCTTGGCTGCGCGATGTGGCGAGGGTGTCGACAGGCGGCCTGTGACGCGATTTCGTCAGTCCATGCAGTAGCGATCTCTCCCGCCGGCCTTCGCCGCGTAGAGCAGATCGTCGGCGCGCTTGGTCAGATCGCGCGCCGACACGCCCGCTTCGCCGTGATACAGCGCGACCCCGATGCTCGTGGTGACCTCGATCCGCTCGGCCTCCAGGATGAAGGGCGCATGCATCGCGTTCACGATGTTCTGCGCGATGGTTGCCGCATCGTGCGCCTGCCCCAGCCCCTCGACGACGATCGCGAACTCGTCGCCGCCGGGCCGCGCGATGGTGTCCTCGGCGCGCAGGATCCTGTTCAGCCGTTCCGCGAAACCGCGCAGCAGCATGTCGCCGGCGAGGTGGCCGCGCGTGTCGTTGACCCGCTTGAACCCGTCGATGTCCAGCAGCATCAGCGCCAGCGGGTTGCGGGTGGCCCGACTGCGCTCGAGCGCCTGGTGGCGGCGCTGCTCGAAACCGGCGCGGTTGAGCAGCCCGGTCAGGTTGTCGACCTGGCTGAGCTCGATCAGGCGGCGCTCCTCGAGCTTCTGTGCGGTCGTGTCGGTGATGATGGCGACAAAGCCGTGCACCGACTTGCCGTCGTCGCCGAACTGCGGCACGTAGCTCGCGCGATAACAGCGGTAACCTTCCTGTGTGGTGATCTCGCTCTCGAAACTGACCGTCTCGCCGGCCAGCGCCCGGCGTATGCGCGGCCCGGTCTCCGCATAGGCTCCATCGCCCAGCACTTCGCGCACGGTGCGACCGTACAAGGTGTCGCGCGGCCGGCCGAACGCACGCTCGTACGCCAGGTTCAGGAAGCGGTAGCGCTCCTCGCTGTCCACGTACGACACACGCATGGGCAGGCGATCCGCGACGCTGCGCAGCCGCAGTTCGCTCTGCCGCAATGCCTCCTCGGCGCGCAGCCGTGCGGTGATGTCGCTGCCCAGCGCATAGAACCCGCGCACCGCCCCGTCGGCGTCGCGCCGCGGCACCAGGCTCACGTGGATGTGACGGCCGTCGGCCCCGCCGCCGAGTTGCCGCTCATAGGCCGCCGCCTCGCCACGCAGCGCCGCCTCGATGTGCGGGCGTATCTCGGCGAACGCGGTCGCGCCGAGAACCTCGGCCAGGGGGCGGCCGATCAGCGATTGCGGGTCCCGCCCCATCCAGTCGCGGTAGGTGCGGTTCGCGAAACAATAGCGTGCCTGCTCGTCGAGCTCCGCAATCAGCGCAGGTGCGCTGTCGGTGATGGCACGCAGCCGCTCCTCGCTGGCGGCCAGACGGGCCTCGGCCTCGCGGCGCTCGGTGACGTCGCGCAGCATCAGCTGGGACACGAGCTGCCCGCGCGCATCGCTGTGCTGCACGGTCTGCGCTTCGACCTCCAGGGTTGAGCCGTTCGGGCGCGTCAGGCGCAGGTACTGCGTGCCGCGATGCGCGGCACCTTGCGCGAGCCACGCGGCCAGCGTGGGCCCGTTGCCGAACGGCAGGTCCGACACGCGCGGCGTCCCGATCGCGCCGGCCGGGATGCCCAGCATCCGGCGTGCGGCTGGGTTCATCTGTTCGAACTCGCCGTCGGGTGACACCAGGAGGATGCCGTCGGCGGCGTGCGTGAAGAGTGCGGCCTGCTGGCGCCGGCTCGCGAGCAGCTCGGCGGCCAGCCCGCAGATGAGCACGTTGGTGCAGGCCTGCGCGGTGATATAGCTCCACAGCGCCAACAGCCCTGCATGCGTGTCGTGTCCGGCGAAGGGCCCGACGCCGCGGGCCGTCCCCCAGGCCGCGCAGGCGGACAGCAGCAGCACGGCCAGCGACGCCGCGAGCACGCCGGCGCGCAACGCCAGCACGGCCATGACGAACAGCGGCAAGGACAGCAGCGGGAAGAGCACCGCCGCCGGCAGCTCGGTCCACGGCGAGAAGGCGAGCAGGCCGCACAGCAGCACGATGCCCAGCAGCGCGCCGTTGATGGCGCCGCGCCGCGCGGTGAAGGTCTCGGTCAAGTTGACCCGGTTCGCCGCCACCAGGGGCACGCCCCCCAGCAGCGCGCCGACTGCATCGCCTATCCACCAGGTCAGCCACGCCGTGGTCCACGCGGCCGGCGGCAGGAGCTCGGCCACGCGCAACCATACCGTGCCGTTCGTGGCCGTGACCAGCATGCCGACGATGACGGCCATCAGGTAGACGCCGAGATCGCGGCGACTGGTCAGTGCGGCATCGAAGGCCCAGCGGCGCAGCAGCACCGCGCTGACCCAGGGCCCCAGTGCATTGCCCGACGCGATGGCCGCGCACATCCAGGCCGGTCCGCCGATCTCGTAGTTGACCGCGAAGGCGGCGAGCAGGATCGCCGGCGCCATGGCCCCGCCCCAGCGCAGGTACGCCGCCACCGCGATGCCGGTGGGCAGCCACACGAGCGAGACGTGCGAGCCGACATAGGGAATCAAGAGGCCCAGCCGCGCGGCGGCGTAGTACACCAGTCCGACCGTCGCGAGCCGCCAGGTCAGCGTGGCCGCCGATGGCGTCGCCAGGAGCGCAGGCCGCGCTGTCGATGAATCTATCGTTTGCACCGGGAAGGTCCACCTCAGACTACCGTTCGCCGATGGACTATGCCCGAGCGAGGCCCCGCTGTCATCGTGGGCACACTCAGGACATTGTCGCGTGGTGATGCCGGCACACCTCGCGCACCACGCCGCGCAGCCATCGGTGCGCCGGGTCGCGATCGAGTCGCGGATGCCACATCTGCGATATGGTGATGTGCTCCGTGGTCACCGGCAGCTCGAACGAGCGCAGCACGTTGCCTGCTCTCAGGTGTTCGAAGTACGACGCGGGTATCAGCGCCACCATGTCGGTGGCGGCCGCAGTCGCCAGCGCAGTGCCGAAGCTGGGAACGACGACCGCGACATGGCGCGTCAATCCAGCGGCGGCGAGCGCGTCGTCCACCGGACCGGTGATCCGCCCTCGGCGCGACGTGACCACGTGGTCGCAGGCCGCATATCGCTCGGGTGTGATCTCGCCCTCGGCCAGCAGCGGGTGCCCCTGTCGCACGACGGCGATGAAGCGGTCGCGATAGAGTGCTTGAACGCGCACCTCGGGGCCGGACTCGCCCGGAACGCCGACATCGAGATCGATCAATCCCTCCCGCAGCGGGCGCACGTCCTTGTCGGGCTTGGGCGCGAAGCGCAGACGCACGGCGGGCGCTTCGCGCGTGGTGCGTGCGACCAGCAGATGCGCGAAGGCCTCGGTGAAGCCGTCATTGGCCCGCACGGTGAACAGGCGCTCCAGCGTGCTCAGGTTCAGGTCGGGGCCGGCCGGCTGCAGCACGGCACCGGCCTCCTCGACCAACTGCTTGACGCGGTCGCGCAGCGCCAGCGCCCGCGGTGTGAGCGCCATGGCCCGGCCCGCACGCACCAGGAGCTCGTCTCCCGTCGTTTCACGCAGTCGCGCCAGCGTGCGGCTCATGGCCGATTCGCTCAACCCCAAACGCTCGGCGGCTCTGGAGACGCTGCCCTCGGAGAGCAAGGCGTTCAACGCCGTGAGCAGGTTGAGGTCGGCATCGATGGGCATGCGCTGAACCTAGCACGGTTTGGGGACGCGGGGCCGGCGCCGCATGCAGGAACAAGATGCACGCCACGCTCTGTTTGAGCCGGGATCGTCGACCTATGCTGATGTGGCGCGATCGAGCGCCCTTCCCGCCCTCCGCATATGCTCTCACCCGCTCTGGCATCCAACTCTCCCACGATCTCTCGCCGCACCGAGTCCGTCGCCGCGAACGAGCTCGATGGCCTGCCGCTGCCGCGGCGCTACGCCGCCGTCGCCGCGATCCTCGGCGCGGCTGTGCTGGTGGTACTCGACGGTGCGATCGCCAACGTTGCACTGCCGAGCATCGCCCAGCAGTTGCAGGCTGCGCCGGCCGATGCGGTCTGGATCGTCACCGCCTATCAGCTCAGCATCGTGATGTTTCTGCTGCCGGCTTCCGCGGTCGGCGAGAGACTGGGCTATCGCCGTGTTTTCGTCGGCGGCGTCGCGTTGTTCACCGCGGCGTCGGTGTTGTGTGCGCTGGCGCCGTCGTTGCCGTGGCTGGTAGCGGCCAGATGCCTGCAGGGCCTGGGCAGCGCGGCGGTGATGCCGCTGGGTCTTGCGCTGCTGCGCTTCACCTATCCGCGTCGATTGCTGGGCCAGGCGATCGCATGGAACGCGTTGGCGGTCGCGGGTGCTTCCGCGGCGGGGCCGGCCGTCGGCGCGGCTTTGTTGTCCGTCGCGAGCTGGCCGTGGCTCTTCGCGGTGAACCTGCCGGTCGGCGCGCTGGTGCTGGCCGCTTGTGCCGGGTTGCCGCGCCCGCAGGGCAGCGGGCGTCGTCTCGACTTCGGCAGCATCGCGCTCAACGCGATCATGTTCGCCGCCTTCGTGCTGGGCAGCGACAGCCTGCCGTCGTCGCCTTGGTACGGCGGCGCATTGCTCGCCGTGTCGGCCGGCTCCCTGGTTCTGCTGGTACGGCGCGAGCTGCCGAAGGCGGCGCCGTTGATCCCGCTGGATCTTCTGCGGGTGCCGTCGTTTCGGATGTCCATCGTCGCGTCGGTGTGCTGCTTCACCGGGCAGATGATCGGCTACCTGGCGCTGCCGTTCTACTTCCAGCACGAGCTCGGCCTGGGCGCGATGGCCACCGGCCTCCTGATGACACCGTGGCCGCTGGCGGTGATGGTGGCCGCGCCGTTGTCGGCGCGCCTGGCCAAGCGGGTACCGACCGCGTGGCTCTGCGCGGTCGGAGGCGGGCTGCTCGCGATCGGCCTGGCGCTGTGCGCCGCCTGGCCGCTTCACGGCGACCCCAGGCTGCCGATGGCCCTCTTCACGAGCCTGGCCGGTCTCGGCTTCGGATTCTTTCAGACACCCAACAACCAGAACATGCTGCTGGCCGCGCCGAAAGAACGAAGCGGCGC
>DATEFR010000086.1:0-16708 GCA_035280545.1 Burkholderiaceae bacterium
GCTGCTGCGCGACAGCCGCGGCAACCTCTGGGTGGGCACCTACCAGGGCCTGTTCCTCCTGAGCGCCGGCGCGCCGGCCTTCCAGGCGCTGCCGGCCGGCCGCTCGGCGATCGAGGTGCGGCGGCTGGTCGAAGACAGCGAGGGCCGGGTCTGGGTGGGCACGCGCGAGAGCGGCGCCTTCGTCGTCGAGCCCGGTGCCGCGACGGCCCGGCAACTGCACGACAGCGCGCGCAGCGACGGCAAGGGGGTCGAGACCGACTGGGTGAGCGCGATCGTCGACGTGGGCGAGCAACGGGTGTGGCTGGGCACCTGGGGTCAGGGCATCGTGGAGGTCAACACGCGCACCTGGACGACGCGCCGCCTGCGCCACGATGCCGAGGTGCCGGCCAGCCTGGCGCAGGACACCGTGCTGGCGCTGCTGCGCGACCGCAGCGGCCTGGTCTGGGCCAGCGGACCGAACCTGCTCGATTCGCACGATCCCGCGCAGCATGCGGTGTCGACCTGGTACGGCAACGGTGGACGCCTGCTCGGCGGCGTGCGGACGCAGATCGATGCCGTGCTCGCGCGGCGCGACGGCACGGTGTGGCTCGGCAACCTGAGCGGCGGCATCGACATCGTGCCGCCCGACGGCGGCCCGAGCCGGCGCCTGATGCCGCGCGACGGCGAGCCGCAGGACGCTCTGCCCAAGGCCTCGGTGATCGCACTCGCCGACGCGCCGGACGGCAGCGTCTACATCGGCACCTCCAAGGGCCTGTACCGGGCGCGCGACGACGGCGGGCGCATCGAACGGATGGCATTCCGCGGCCTCGCGCCGAACACCCAGATCAAAGAGCTCTGCATCGACGGCCACCATCTTTGGATGGGCGTGACGCCGGGGCTGCGGCACGTGGACCTCGCCCAGCCGGACGCCGAGGCCACGATCGTCCCCGGCCTGCAGGAGGACGACATCATGACCGTCGCCTGCGACCCGGGCGACGCGCTGTGGGTCGGCACGTCGACCGGCCTGGTACGGTACCGGCCGGCCAGCGGTGCCGACAAAGCACGCATCGAGCGCCCGTGGCCCGAAGCGGCCGACCGCGTCGGCCTGCCGAGCAGCCCGGTCTCGTCGGTCGTGCACGATGCGCGCGGCCGGCTCTGGGTCGCGTTCTACGGCGGCGGCGTGCGGGTGGTCGAGCCCGAAACGGGCACGGAGGTGCGCGTGCGCCGCATCGGCCCCGAACAAGGCCTGGCCAACAATGCCGCCAATGCGTTGCTGCTGGATGCGCAGGGCAACGCCTGGGTGAGCACCGACGACGGCCTGCTGCACATCGATGGCCGCACGCTCGCGACAACGCCGCTGCAGCAGGCCGATGGCGTCGGGCTGCTGGGCTACTGGCAGGCCGCGGCCGACATCACGCCGCAAGGCGACCTGCTGTTCGGCAGCAACGGCCTGACGGTGGTGCACCCCGGCGAATTCCGGCCCCGCAGCTTCAAGGCGCCGATCGCACTCACCGATGCCGAGGGCCGGCGGGTGCCGGCCAGCGGCATCAGGCTGGTCCCGGCGCAACGCGCGGTGCAGGTCTCGTTCGCGCTGCTCGACTACGCCGCCCCCGAGCGCACGCGCTACGCCTACCGCCTGGCCGGCCTGGAGGAGGCCTGGACCGAGTCGCCTGCGGAGCTGCGCGTCGCGCGCTACACCAACGTGCCGCCCGGCGACTACACGCTGGAAGTGAAGGCGGTCAACGGAGCAGGCCAGGAGACGCTGGGCCGCTGGCCGCTGCAGGTGCAGCCCGCGTGGCACGAGACCACGGTGTTCCGCGCCTTGCTGGCTGCGCTCGCGCTGGCGCTTGTGGCCGGGCTGATCCGGCTGCGCACGCGGCTGCTGGAGCGCCGCGCGGCCATGCTGCGCGAGCTGGTTGCGCAGCGCACGCAGGAGCTGCAGCAGCGCACCGACGAACTCGAGCTGCGCTCCGCCGAGCTGCTGCGCAGCGAGAAGCGGCTCGAACAGTTGGCCTACCACGACGGCCTCACCGGCCTGGCCAACCGCCGCATGTTCAACGACGAGCTGCAGCGGATGGTCGCGCAGGCTCGCCGCGGCCATGTGTTCGCGCTGATGCTGCTCGACCTGGACCGCTTCAAGCAGATCAACGACGCACAAGGCCACGATGCCGGCGACGCGGTGCTCGCCGCGGTCGCGGCGCGACTGGTGCAGGCATTGCGCGAGGTCGACGTGGTGGCCCGGCTGGGCGGCGACGAGTTCGCAGTGCTGCTGCACGAACCGGCCGGCCGCGAGGCGGTCGACATGGTGTGCCGCCGTGTCATCGAGGCCGTCGGCGCGCCGGTGCCTTACCGAGACCTGGCCTTGCAGGTCGGCACGAGCATCGGCGTGGCGTTCTGCCCGGCCGACGCGCAGGACGCCGACACCTTGTACAAGAGCGCCGACCTTGCGCTCTACGACGCCAAGCAGGCCGGGCGCGGTGCCTGGCGCTGGGGCGCAGCGCGCCGCGAGGCGGTTTCGACCGAGGTCGACGTCGAGGCGCCGGGCGACGACGGCATGGCGTGAACGAGCGTTGCGGTATCCCGTCCACGGGAGCAGACTGGCGTCGCGTGGAAGGCGACCACCCTGAATCGCTGAGCACCGGTGGCGCCCGTTCCACCCGCACTCCGATCGGAGGCCATCATGTCTGCTCAAGTCAATCGCGATGAACTGGAATCCAAGGTCCAGTCGATGTACCGCGACGTGGCGCAAAACCCGCATGGGGAGTTCCACTTCGAGATGGGGCGCACCCTGGCCGAGCGCCTGGGCTATCGCCCGGAGGACCTGGACCGCATCCCGCCCGAGGCCATCGACTCCTTCGCCGGCGTCGGCTACTTCTTCCACCTCCTCGACGACATGGAGGGCGCTCGGGTGCTGGATCTGGGCAGCGGCTCGGGCATGGACACCTTCATCGCGAGCCTCATCACCGGCCCGACGGGCACGGTCGTCGGCCTGGACATGACGGACGAACAACGCGCCAAGGCCGAAGCGCTGCGCCGGCGGCAAGGCGTGCGCAACCTCACCTACGTCAAGGGCCACATCGATGCCGCGCCGTTCGAGGACGGCAGCTTCGACGTGGTGATCAGCAACGGCGTGATCAACCTCGCCGTCGACAAGCCGCAGGTATTTCGCGAAGCCGCCCGGGTGCTGCGGCCCGGCGGAAGGCTGGCGATCGCCGACATCGTCACCGCGGTGGACCTGCCGGAAACCATCGCCTGCAACACGACGCTGTGGGCGGCCTGCATCGGCGGCGCCTGGCAAGTGGAGCGCTACAAGCAGGCCATCGAGGCCGCGGGCTTGCGCATCGTCGCCGAGCAGGTCAACGATCAGTATCGCTTCCTGTCCGACAACGCCCAGGGCGCGACGAAGAAATTCGGCGTGAAGAGCATCTCGCTGCGCGCGGACAAGGGCGTGCGTTCCGATTGACTATGAAGGGACAGGCGCAACGTCGAGCGCCTCGTCTTCTTCGTCGCGCCGATGTGCCCACCGATAGAGGATGGGCAGCACCAGCAGCGTCAGGGCCGTCGACGACAAGATGCCACCGATGACGACCGTGGCCAGCGGCCGCTGAACCTCCGCACCCGTGCCGGTGGCCAATGCCATCGGCACGAAGCCAAGAGAGGCCACCAGCGCGGTCATCAGCACGGGCCGCAGGCGAGTCAGCGCACCTTCTCGAATCGCCTCGTCCAGGCTGCGCCCTTCATCGCGCAGGCTGCGAATGAAAGACAGCATCACCAGACCGTTCAAGACCGCGACACCCGACAGCGCGATGAAGCCGACCGCGGCGGAAATCGACAACGGGATGCCGCGTGCCCAGAGCGCGAGCACGCCGCCGGTCAGCGCGAACGGAATGCCGGTGAACACGAGCAGTCCGTCCTTGACGTTGCCGAACATCGCGAACAGCAGCACGAACACCAGCAGCAGCGACAGCGGCACCACGAGCTGCAGCCGCTGGGTCGCCGACTCCAACTGCTCGAAGGTGCCGCCCCAGGTCGTCCAATAACCGGCCGGCACCTTCACCTTTTGCTCGATCGCGGCCTGGGCGTCGGACACGAAGGAGCCCAAGTCCCGCCCGGTGACGTTGGCGCTGACGACGACGCGGCGCTTGCCGTCCTCCCGCGACACCTGGTTCGGCCCCGGCGAGAGTTCCAGCGTGGCGACCTCGGCCAACGGCACGTAGTTCGACCGACCTTCGCCTCCCGCTTTCGGCAACGGCACCGGCAACCGACGCAGCGCCTCCAAGTTCTCGCGCGCGGCATCGGGCAGCCGCACGAGCACGTCGAAGCGCCTGTCGCCCTGGAAGAACGTCCCCGCCTCGCGGCCGCCGATGGCCGTCGCCACGGCGTCTTGCACGTCGGTCATGTTCAGGCCATAGCGCGTCGCCTTCGCACGATCGATGTTCACCGTCAGCATCGGCAGACCGGTGGTCTGTTCGACCTTGACCTCCGTCGCGCCTGCGACACCTTGCAGAACCTGCGAGATGCGGTTGGCGGTTTCGTTCAAGACGTCGTTGTCGTCGCCGAAGACCTTCACCGCGACATCCGAGCGCACACCGGAGATGAGCTCGTTGAAGCGCAACTGGATGGGCTGCGAGAACTCGTAGTTGTTCCCGGGCACCTTCGCCGCCTCCTCGCGCACGGCCGCAAGCAGCTCGTCGCGCGTCATGCGGGGCTCGGGCCACCGGTCCACAGGCTTGAGCATGATGTAGCCGTCCGAGATGTTCGGCGGCATCGGGTCCGCGGCAATCTCGGCGGTTCCGGTGCGCGCGAAGATGCGGTCGATCTCCGGGAACTTGGCCTTGAGGTGCGCTTCGAGCTGCTTCTGCATCTCGACCGATTGGGTCAGGCTCGTGCCCGGGATGCGCAGTGCCTGGATGGCGAAGTCGCCCTCGTTGAGGTTCGGAACGAATTCGGAGCCGAGCTTGCTGCCGACCACGCCGCAGAAGGCGACGAGGACCACCGCGAACGTCAGCACGACAGGCGCGTTCGCCATCGAGCCGGCCAGCAGCGGCCGATAACGACGCTCGGCCCATTGCATCAGCCGGTTCTCCTTCTCGGCGACACGGTCGCCCATGAAGAGCGCGACCGCGGCGGGCACGAACGTCACCGAGAGCAGCATCGCACCGAGCAGCGCGAGCAGCACCGTGTAGGCCATCGGATGGAACATCTTCCCTTCCACACCCGTGAGGGCCAGGACGGGGACGTACACCACCATGATGATGAGTTGCCCGAACAGCAAGGGGCGCCGGGCCTCCTTCGCCGCCGCGAAGACTTCGTGGAAACGCTCAGAGCGCGACAGCACGCGCCCACGATGGGCCTGCGCATGAGCCAGACGCCGCACGCAGTTCTCCACGATGACGACGGCGCCGTCGACGATGATGCCGAAGTCCAGCGCACCGAGGCTCATCAGGTTCGCACTGATGCCCGCCTTCACCATGCCGCTGAACGTGAAGAGCATGGACAGCGGAATGACCATCGCGGTGATGAGCGCCGCGCGGATGTTGCCGAGGAACAGGAACAGCACCGCAACCACCAGCGCCGCGCCTTCGAGCAGGTTCTTCTGCACCGTCTCGATCGCCTTGTCGACCAGCACGGTGCGGTCGTAGACGGTGACGGCCTGCACCCCGGGGGGCAGCGTCTTGTTGATGGCCTCCATCCGCTTGTCGACGGCTCGCGAGACGGCTCGGCTGTTCTCGCCCATCAGCATGAAGACCGTGCCGAGCACCACCTCCTGGCCGTTCTCCGTGGCGGCACCCGTGCGCAGTTCGCGTCCCAGCTCGACATCGCCGATGTCGCGGATGCGGATGGGCTGGCCCTGCGCCGTTCCGATGATGATGTCGCGCAGGTCTTCCATCGACTGCACCTGGCCCGGCGCGCGGACGAGGTACTGCTCGCCGCGGCGCTCGATGTAGCCGGCGCCCTGGTTGGCGTTGTTCTTCTCCAGCGCATTGACCACATCGGTCAGGCTCAAGCCGTAGGCAGACAAGCGCTCCACGCTGGGCGCCACGACGTACTGCTTGGCAAAGCCGCCGATGGAGTTGATCTCGGTGACGCCCGCAACGTTGCGCAGCTGCGGCTTGATGACCCAGTCCTGGATCTCGCGCAGGTCGGTCGGCGTGTACGGCGTGCCGTCCGCCTTCTTCGCGCCCGGCTCGGCCTCCACCGTCCACAGGTAGATTTCGCCCAGGCCCGTCGAGATCGGGCCCATCGTGGGCGTCACGCCGTCAGGCAGGCGCTCGCGAGCCTCCTGCATGCGCTGGTTCACCAGCTGCCGAGCGAAGTAGACATCGGTGCCGTCCTTGAAGATGACGGTGACCTGCGACAGGCCGTAGCGGGACAGCGAGCGCGTCTGCTCCAAGCCAGGCAGGCCGGCCATCACGGTCTCGATGGGATAGGTGATGCGTTGCTCGGTCTCCAGCGGCGAGTAGCCCGGCGCTTGCGTGTTGACGACGACCTGCACATTGGAGATGTCGGCGACCGCGTCGACCGGCAGCTTCGTGTAGCTGAGGATGCCGAGGCCTGCGATGCCGAGCACGGCGAGCATGACCAGCCAGCGTTGCTCGATGCAAAAGCGGATGATGCGTTCAAACATGGTGCCCGCTCCGCATCAATGCTCGTGACCGGCGCTGGCCTTGCCCAGCTCCGACTTCAGGACGAAGGCATTGCCGGAGGCCACCTTCTCGCCAGGCTGCAGGCCGCCGAGAACCTCGACCGTCTTGCCATCGGACCGCCCGGGCTTCACCGGGACCGCCTGGAAGCCTCCCGGGACGGCCTTGAACACCATCGGCTGGTTCTCGATGGTCTGCACCGCGTCGGCGGCGATGGCGACCGGCACCTCCTGCTCCGCTGCGAGAACGCCGACGGTCACGAAGAGCCCGGGCCGCCAGGCACCCTGCGGATTGGCAAGGGTCACCCGCGCACGCGCCGTGCGCGTCTGTTCTCCGAGCAATGAGCCGACGTAGGAGATCGTCCCCTGGACCTTCTCCGGGAACGCCGTGGACGACACGACAACCGCCTGCCCCACGCGCACGATGGCGAGGTCGCGCGGCGCCACGGCGAACTCGGCCCAGACCGAACGCAGGTCCGAGATCGTGAAGATGCTGGCATCTTCCTTCACCGCCTCTCCCAAGGCGAGGTGCTTCTCGACGACCGTGCCGTCGAAAGGCGCTCGAATCTCGAAGCGGTTGAGGCCGGAAGACGAGGCGGCGGCGCCCACCGCGGCAAGCTTCTGCCGCGCATTGGCCAAGGCGATGTCGGCTTCTCGCAGGGCAGCCTGGGCTTGCAGGTAGTCCTGCTGCGCGGAGATCTTGTCCTGCCACAGCTTCTTCTCGCGCTCGTAGGTCACGCGAGCCGCTTCCTGGCGGCGCTGCGCCGTCAGCAGTTCGCTGCGCTGCTCCGACAACGATGTGCTGGCCATGACGGCCAGAACCTGGCCCTGGCGAACCTGCTGCCCGAGGTTCGCCGGCACCGCTTCGGCAACGCCCGCGAGGCGTGGCACGACGTGCGCGGTGCGGTCTTCGTTGAAGCGGACCTCTCCCTGAAACTCGTGGACCGCCTGCAGCTTTGCCGGGCCCGCGGGCGCGACCGTGATACCGCTCGCCTTCTGCTGCTCGTCGGTGAGCTTGGCTTGGCGTTCGTCCAGGTGACCGGACTCCTCCTTGCCGTGGCTCTCGCCTTCTTCATGGCCATGAGCCTCTTCGCCGCTCGGCGCTCGCTTGTCCGCGTAGAGGACAGCGCCTCCACCAAGCAGGCCGACCACGACGATCGCGGCGATCGCGATGCGTTGCTTGTTCGTGAGTGACATGTTCGCGTTCTCTTTCTCAGCGACCGACGATGCGGTCGATGGCGGCTGCGGCCTGGTAGGCCGCGGCCAGGGTGTTCAAGTAGCGGGTGCGCGCCTGCAGCAGCGAGCGCTGCGCGTCCAGAACCTCGAGGAAGCCGAACTTGCCGGCTTCGAAGCCTTTGCCCGCTGCGTCGTAGGCCTGTTGCGCCGCCGGCAGCACCGTGCCCTGCAAGGCGTGCAGCGACGTCGCGGTCACCGCGAGCCGATTCGCCGCCTCCTGCAACTCGGCCGCGAGGCGCAGGCGAGCCGCTTGCAACTCGTCGGAGGCCTTGTCGGCGCGGCGAGACGCCTCCAGAACGGCGCCCTGATTGCGATCGAAGAGCGGCAACGGCACCGACACGCCGACGACGGCCTGCGTTCGACCGAGCTCGTTGTCCCGCTTCGCGCCCACGCTCAGCGTGACGTCGGGGTAGGCCTTCGTGCGCTCCACCTCGACGAGGGCGCGCCGGCGCTCCACTTCGATACGGCTCGCGGCGAGCGCGGCAGAAGCGTCGAGCCGCGCCATCAGTTCGGCGAGCGCGGGGCGCTGCGGCGCGGCGGCGAGGTCCGCTGCGACGGCGTCGAACTTCGGCTCGCTGTCGCCCCAATGGGTCGCCAGCGTGAACCGGGCTGTTCGCAGTTCCGCTGTCGCCTCGGCACTCTCGAGCTGTGCGTTCGCCTGGTCGACGCGGGCGCGTGTTTCTTCGACAGGCGAGACCTTCCCCGCGGCGACGCGCTTGCCGACCGCATCCGCTGCACGCGCCGCCGTTTCCGCGGAGCTCGTGGCGAGCCGGGTCCGCTCCTGGGCCACCGCCACCGCAAAGTAGGCCGCCACGACGCGTGAGCGCAGCTCGGCTCGTGCGTGGCCGAGTTCTGCCTGTGCGACATCCCGGGCACGCTCTGCCGCCGTCACGCGCGCCGCACGCTTGCCGCCGAGCTCGAGTGGAAAGCCCAGCGTGGTGGTCGTTGTCCTCGTCTCTCGACGGGTGTCCTCGACGGTGGCGCTGAGCTCCGGGTTGCGCCAGGCACCGGCCTGGCGAATGGCCCCTTCGGTGGCCTCAAGCTCCCGGGTGGCGGCGGCCAGGGTCGGGCTGCGGGAGGTCGCCTGTTCGAGCGCCTGCTCGAGCGTGAGGGTCGTTTGTGCCAACAGCGGCACGGGGCTGAACAACGCGGCCGCCAGCCCGAACGGCAATAGAAGTCTTCTCATCGAATCTCATGGTTGGAACCCAGGATTCGGCGAGACGGAACGAGGTGAGGTTCTTTGCGTCTCGCCGGCTAGACGAGACGGGGCCACTGAGGCCGGTCAGGCGCACGCTGTGGCGCGGAGGCAGGCTCGCGCTCAGGCTGCAGCGCCTGGGAGAGCACGACAAAAGCGCTTGGCAAGGGGGTCTCGAAGGCCGGCATCACGGCGGCTGTTGCCGTGTTGCAGTAGCCGCAGTCGTAGTCCGCGGCCAACTTGCCGGCCACCTTGCCGACCACCTTGCCATCCCCGGGCTCTGCCTTGTGCACGTGCTGGTGATGGCCAAGGTGCGCGGCGCTCTGGGTCGTCGTCTCGTGCTGGCAGTACGCAGCCGCTGCACCCCAGGCGAACTGGAGAGGCAGCAGCACCGCAAGCAGCAGGACGAAGAAGCGCTTCATGATGTGCCGTGGATTATCGCCGGGCCACGCCGTTGAGCAGGCGCAGCCCGTTGAAGACCACCAGCAGGCTCGCCCCCATGTCGGCGAAGACGGCCATCCACATGGTCGCGCTGCCGAACACGGCCAGCGCGAAGAAGAGGACCTTGATGCCGAGCGCCAGCGTGATGTTCTGCCACAGGACCGCATACGTCCGCTTCGACAGCCGGATGGTCTCGGGCACCTTGCGCAGGTCGTCGTTCATGATCAACACGTCGGCCGCTTCCTTGGCGATGTCGGTGCCGGCGCCGCCCATCGAGAAGCCGACCGAAGCCGCGGCCAGGCTGGGCGAGTCGTTGACGCCGTCGCCGACCATGCCCACCGGCTGGGTCGCGCCCAGGTCCGAAATCACCTTCCGCTTGTCCTGCGGCAGCAGGTTGGCCTGCACGTCCTCGATGCCGACCTGCCGGGCGATGGCACGCGCAGTGGAAGGGTTGTCGCCCGTCAGCATGACGGCACGCACGCCCAGGGACTTCAGGTCTGCGATGGCCTGTCGGCTCGTGTCCTTGGTGGTGTCGGCCACCGCGAAGAGCGCCAGGACGTGGTCGCGGTTGGCCAAAAGCGAAACGGTTCGCCCCTGCGCCTCGTGCTCCTGCATCGTCGCTTCGAGTGCGTCGGAGCACTGGCCGCGGTCGTGAATCCAGCGATGGTTGCCCAGCACGTAGTCGTGGCCTTCGACGGTGCCATGCACGCCGAGTCCAAGCTCGGCCCCAAAGCGATCGACCGGCATGGACTCTCCATCCAGACCCGCGGCAACGGCCTTCGAGACGGGATGGTCGGAGCGGCCCGCAAGGCTGCGTGCGATGCGCAGCACCCGGTCCTGCGGCACGGACGTGGAGAGGACGCGTTGCGCGACGAGCTTGGGTCTGCCTTCGGTGAGCGTGCCCGTCTTGTCCAGTGCGACCCACCGAAGCTTCCGCGCCTCCTCCAGGTACACGCCGCCCTTGATGAGGATGCCGCGCCGCGCCGCCGCGGCCAGGCCGCTCACAACGGTCACCGGGGTGGAGATGACCAGGGCGCACGGGCACGCAATGACGAGCAGCACCAGCGCCTTGTAGGCCGCTGTCAGCCACGGCCAGCCGAGCAGCAGCGGCGTGCCGACCGCCACGGCCAGTGCGAGGACGAACACCACGGGCGTGTAGACGGCAGCGAAGCGATCGACGAAGCGCTGCGTCGGCGCGCGCTGGCCCTGCGCTTCCTCGACGGCATGGATGATGCGAGCGAGCACCGTGTCGCTCGCCGGCTTGGTCACCTCGAACTCGAGCGACCCGCTCTGGTTGATGGTGCCGGCGAAGACTTCGTCGCCCGGCGCCTTGTCGACCGGAATGCTCTCGCCGGTGACGGGCGACTGGTCGACGGCGCCCTGCCCCGCCGTCACGCAGCCATCCAGGGCAAAGCGCTCGCCGGGTTTGACGCGAACCGTGGCACCGACGGCGACGGCCTTGGCATCGACAGTCGCCCACGATCCGTCGGCCCGACGGACGTCCGCTTGCGGCGGCGACAGCGCCAGCAGGCCGGTGATGGCGTTGCGCGCACGCTCGACCGATCTGGCTTCGATGAGCTCGGCCAGCGAGTACAGCGCCATCACCATCGCCGCCTCGGGCCACTGACCGATGACGAAGGCGCCGGCGACAGCCACCGACATGAGGGCATTGATGTTGAGCTGACCACGCACCAGCGACGACAGCCCCTTGCGGAACACGGTCAGGCCGGAGAGCCCGACGGCGACGGCCGCGACCCCCATTCCTGCCGCCTTCCACGCCAGCGTGTCCGGCGCGTAGAAGTGAACCAGCTCCGCGGCGACGGCCACCATCAGGGCCGCCACCAGGCGCATCAGCTCGGCCCGTTGGGCCTTGGCGGTGTCTTGCGCCGGCGCAGGCGCCGACAGCGTTTCTGTCCTGAAGCCGGCCGCGCCGATCGCCGCGATGACCGGGTCCCAGGCCGCAGGAGGAGCGTCGATGGTCAGCGCACGGCCCGGAAGATCGAAGCGCAGCCGGCGCACCTCGGAGAAGCGTTCCAGCGCACGGCGGATCTGGCCCTCCTCGGTCGGACAATCCATCGCCGGGATGCGCAGCAGCAGCCCGCCCGACATGTCGCCGACCGGGCGCCGGGCCCGCGGCTCGCACGCGGAACTGCCGCACGAGTCCCCATGGCGGTGCTCGTGTGCGTGAGAGTGCGGGTGCTGGCGCATGTGAGACTTCTTCAGGTTTGCGGGTATTGGAAGACCTGTAGCTGCTACAGAGTCAAGTCCCTACACTGCGCTGTGAAACGCCTCGGAATGACGAGATGAAAATCGGCGACCTGTCAGCTACGTCCACCACGCCCATCGAGACCATCCGCTACTACGAGCGCGAGGGTCTGCTGCCCGCACCGGCACGAACCCAGGGCAACTTCCGGGTCTACGAGGCGGCTCATCTCGAGCGCCTGCAGTTCATACGCTACTGCCGCAGCCTCGACATGTCCCTGGACGAGGTGCGGGTCCTGCTGAAGTTCCGCGATGCGCCCCACGAGAGCTGCGGTGATGTCAACGCGTTGCTCGACGAGCACATCGGACACGTCTCCAAGCGCATTCGTGAACTTCGGGCGCTGGAGCGACAGCTCAAGGAGTTGCGCGAGCGCTGCGGCCCGGCGCGGCCGGCACGAGACTGCGGCATCCTGTCCGGGCTCGACGAGGCGGCGCAGGAACACGTGTCAACAGGCAGTGCGGCCAAGGCGCACTTGCGTTCGGTCCACTCGCATTGAACAACGACCTGCCGGGCATCGGCTGATGCCGATCGATGCGACGGTCACGGTACGCTGACGAAGCGCCTCCCTGCCCAGCCACCCGCCGCGACGAAGATCGCCGCGACGCCGAAGTTCCACAGCAGCACCATCGCACTGGCGTCGATGCGGTGGAAGATCGAAAGCGCTGCGGCGCTCATCGCTGCGACCGCCAAGCCAGCGGTCGCGGCGATCGTGCCGGCGCTCAACAGCGCGCCGCGGCGCAGCATCGCGAAGATGCCCAGCGACAGCGGCAGACCGACCAGCAGCACCGTCGCGAAGCAGCGCGCCGACTCGCCGAGCTGCAGGCCGTCGGGCCCGATCGCGACCCAATGCGTCAGGCACTGCTGCCCCACGCTCGCGATCCACACCGCGAGCGCCGGCAGCGGCAGCAGCGCCCAGCCGCGCGAGCGATCGGGCAGGTTCAGCATGAAGGCTGCGATCGCCGCCAGCACGCCGGTCGACAGCGCGCCGGCCACACCCACCGTGAACGGTGCTTCGAGCATGCGCGCGGCGAGGTCGGGCCGTGTGCCTTGCGCGATCATGAGCAGCACGAAAACGAGCAGCGGCAGCGCGAGCCACACGGCGGCGCGGACGAGTGGATGGCGAAGCCGGCGCACCGGGCGCACATCGGCCACCAAGGCATCGACGAGGTCTGAGGTCCGCATCACGCCTTCCCGCTCGTTCGTTGCAGCAGCTTGCGCAGGGACTTCAGTCCGCGATGCGTCGCCACTTTCAATGCCGCGATGGTCATTCCGCTGGCCGCCGACGCCTGGCGCAGCGACAGCTCCTGCAGCTTGAGCAGTCGGATCGCCTCGCGCTGCGCGGCCGGGAGCTGTTCCACGGCCGCGCGCAGCGCCATGGCGTCGCCGCTTTCCTCCAGGTAGTTCGCCGTGTTGGCAGCAAAGGTTTCGTGTTCAGGCTCCAGCGGCGTCTCGTGCTGCCGCATGCGCCCCTGGCGCCGCAGCCGGTCGACGATGCGCCGGCGCGCAATGGCGACGAGCCAGGGGCCGAATGGCCGCGCGGGGTCGTAGGTTCGGCGGATCGCATGCAGCGTCACCAGGATGTCCTGCACGGTGTCTTCGACATCGCGCGGATCATGGTGCGCGGCCACGGCGAGCGAGCGCAGATACGGCGCGACCTCCTGCAGCAGCCGCCGATAGGCCGCGCGATCGCCGGCTTGCGCGTGCGCCATCAGGATGGCCCAGTCGACCTCGCGCAGTGGAGCGTCGGACGACGGCGCAGCCTCGGGGCGTGCATCGGAGACCAGCCTGAGCGGCGGTTCGCGGGCACTCTTCATGCGGCCGACGATAGTCCGTGTCGGCGGGCCGCGTGACGACTTTATTTTTCGCGGCCTGCGTAACCTTCGGCCATGCCGCGACGAACCACGGGTTACCGGTCTCGTCGAGACCTTCCTTGAAGCGAGAGGTGAACCATGGATCGTCAGGTGATGGCAGGTTCCGTGTTGTCCGCGGCCTTGGGTCTGGTGATGGCGGCCGCTGCACTGCCAGCGCAGAGCCAGGGCATGGACATGAGCAAGGCACCGCAGGCCGTGAAGGACAACATGGCGCGCATGGAGAAGAACAAGCTCGAGAAGTGCTACGGCATCAACGTGGCCGGCAAGAACGACTGCGCGGAGGGCGTGCACTCGTGCGCCGGCCAGGCCACGCAGGCGCGCGACACGAAGTCCTTCGTGCTGCTGCCGGCCGGTGACTGCGGCAAGATCGCCGGCGGCAGCATGAAGGCCGGCTGAAGATCGTCGATGGACGACGCGAGCGGCGCGGTGCCCGTCGCTGCGGGAATCGGCCTGCGCTTCCAGCACCACGAGGCCGTGCTCGACACGCGGCCCGCAGTCGCCTGGCTGGAGGCACACACCGAGAACTACTTCGGCGGCGGACCGGCCATCCGCACCCTGGAGTCGATCCGGCGCGACTACCCCGTGTCATTGCACGGCGTGGGCCTGTCGCTGGGCAGCGCGAGCGGGCTCGATACGGTGCACCTCGCGCGGGTGCGTGAAGTGGTGAGCCGCATCGAGCCTGGCCTCGTCTCCGAGCACCTGTCATGGAGCATCGCCGGCGATACATACCTCGCCGACCTGCTGCCGCTGCCGCTGACCGAGGAAGCGTTGGTGCTCTTCTGCCGCCACGTCCAGCAAGCGCAGGACTTCTTGCAGCGCCGGTTGCTGATCGAAAACCCATCCAGCTACCTGTGCTACGCACACTCGACGATCCCGGAATGGGAGTTCCTCGCCGAGGTGGCCCGTCGAACCGGCTGCGGCCTGCTGTGCGACGTGAACAATATCTACGTCAGCGCGTGCAATCACGGATGGGATGCGAACACCTACCTCGCCGCGCTGCCCGCGCGAGCGATCGGCGAGATCCATCTCGCAGGCCACGCGCTGCGGCGCCTCGAAGGTGCCCGCCCGCTGCGCATCGACGACCACGGCTCGCGTGTCGCACCCGAGGTGTGGGCGCTGTACCGCCGTGCGCTCGCGCGCTTCGGCCCGCGGCCCACGTTGATCGAGTGGGACACCAACGTGCCGGCGCTGCAGGTACTGCTCGACGAAGCGGCACTCGCCGCGGTGCCGCTGCAGGAGGTGCACGATGCCGTCGCTGCTTGAGCTTCAGCAGGCGGTGTGCCGCCGCCTGCTCAGCGAAGTTGACGAGCCCAGCGACGAGGCAATGCGGCACATCGTTGCTTCCGACCTCGCGCCAGCGCAGCGGCTGAGCATCCATCGCGACACGATCCTGAGCACCTTGGTCCGTGCACTGCGCTTGTCGTACCCGGCCGTGCAGCGACTGGTGGGCCGCGAGTTCTTCGACCGTGCGGCGCAGCGCTTCGCGCGCCTGCATGCACCGCGTTGCGCGGACCTGAACGCGTACGGGGACGAGTTCGCGGACTTCCTGCAGCGCTTCGAGCCCGCAAGATCGATTGCGTACTTGGCGGACGTGGCCAGGCTCGAGTGGGCGGTGAATCGGGCCCTGCACGCGGCGAATGTGCCGATGCTCGAGCCGTCGCAGCTCGCAGCGCTCGCGCCGTGCGACCATGCCCGCGTTCGCTTCACGGCGCATCCGTCGCTATCGCTGCTGCGTTCGGACTATCCGATCGATGCGATCTGGCGCGCCGTGCTGAAGTGCGACGATGCCGCAATGGCGGCGATCGACCTGGCCGACGGGCCGGTGCACCTGCTGGTCCTACGCCCAGCCGACGAAATCGAAGTCCTGCGGCTGGAGGAACCCGCGTGGCGCTTCGCGATGGCGCTCGCCGACGGCCATCCGCTCTGCGTCGCACTCGCGGCGCAACCGTGCGCGCTGGCCGCCGAATGGCTCGCCCGGCATCTGGCCGAAGGGCATTTCATCGCGTTCCACGTCAGCAGGTGCGAGCCATGATCGAGAGACTGCGGCACTTGCGCGACGCGCTCGAGCGCGTGCCCTACACGCTGCTCGCGCTGCCGCTTCGCGTGGCAGCTGCGGCGGTGTTCTGGATGTCGGGCACGACCAAGCTCGCGAACTGGGACACGGCGGTCGCGCTGTTCACCGACGAGTACCGCCTGCCGCTGCTGCCTCCGGAGCTTGCCGCCTACATCGCGACCGGCATCGAGCTGAGCATGCCGATGCTGCTGGTGCTGGGGCTGTTCACTCGCGCGGCGTCGGTGGTGCTGCTGAGCATGACGGCGGTGATCGAGATCTTCGTGTACCCGCAAGCGTGGCCGACCCACATCCAATGGGCCGCGATGCTGCTCGTGCTGATGTGCCGCGGCCCGGGGACGCTTTCGCTCGACCACTGGCTGTGGGACAGAGTGAGGCATCGGGCTTGAACCGACCCTGATCGACGGCCGCCGGATCTCTCGGACTCCGAGCCGATGTGTCCGAAGTTTGTATACATTTTTCGGACAGGAGCGCTGAAGGTGAGCACCACGAGCGATCAGATGGAGTGCTTCGCTTGCCGCACCTCCACGAGGAAACACTTCGATACGCTGTACGTCAACAAAGGCAAGGGAGGGCCGGTCGATGCGAGGGAGAAATGCGTTCGCGCTTTTAGGCGCGCTGCTTTTGGCTGCCGCGCTCGTGGCGTGTGGCGGTGGCGGCGATAGCAGTGGAGGCGGCACAGAGGGTAGTGGCGGAAATGGTGGCCCAGCGCCGTCCTCTGGCACATCAACGGGCCTAGTACCAGCGGCCCCGACGGTCGGCGCAACCCTCTACTCGGATGCGACATCGCTGCGCCCACTGATTGCGGGCGCGAAGTGGACGTATCGCGGAACCACCTCGGGTACTTCGGCGACCTACGCGGACGTCGTCACGCAGACTCAAGCCTCCAATGGCGTGCTCGAAGTCGGGTCCAACCCCGACAACGCAGGCACGTTGAGCCAGAGCGTGTACGACTCGGGCGGCGCGATTCACATCGCGTCGACGCTGTCGCTTGACGGCACGCACGTCG
>DATEFR010000087.1:0-8815 GCA_035280545.1 Burkholderiaceae bacterium
GGGGACATGAGCGGAGCAGAGCGCCCCACTGTCCTGATCCCGCTCCAACCTTCGCCAGTCTTTTGACCTTGAACCTACGATGACTTACCGACAGACCGTCGACTTCCTGCTGGACGACTGGCTCGATGTCGCCTCGCTGCAAGCACGCCCGCGTTTCGCCGACCACTCGCGCGAGACCTTCGCGTCGGTGCTGGACACCTGCGAGAAGATCGCCCGCGAGAAATACGCGCCGCATGCGCGTCTGTCCGACACCGAGGAGCCGTGGTTCGACGGCGAGAAGGTGCACCTGCCCGAGGCCAGCCATGCGGCCGCGAAGGCGTATGCCGAATCGGGCATGCTGGCCGCTGCGCAGGACTACGAGATCGGCGTCATGCAGCTGCCGTGCGTCGTCGAGATGGCGGCGAACAGCTTCTTCTCGAAGGCCGGCATCGGCCTGGGCGGCGGCAGCATGCTGACCAGCGGCAACGCGAACCTGCTGATGGCGCACGGCACGGAGACGCAGCAACAGGTGTTCGCGCATGCCGAGTTCGCGGGGCGCTTCTCCGGCACGATGTGCTTGTCCGAGCCGCAGGCGGGCTCGTCGCTGTCCGACATCACGACGCGTGCCGAGCCCGACGGCGGCGACTTCGAGAGCGACCCGCTGGGCCCGCGCTACCGGCTGCGCGGCAACAAGATGTGGATCAGCAACGGCGAGCACGAGCTGACCGAGAACATCGTCCACCTCGTGCTCGCGAAGATCCCCGGCCCGGACGGCAAGCTGATCCCCGGCACCAAAGGCATCTCGCTGTTCATCGTGCCGAAGCGGCTGGTCGACACCCAGGGCCAGCTCACCGGTGAGCGCAACGATGTGGCGCTGGCAGGGTTGAATCACAAGCTGGGCTATCGCGGCATTCCGAACACGCTGCTCAATTTCGGCGAGGGCAAGTTTCCGGTGCGCGGGTCCGGCGGTGCGATCGGCTATCTCGTCGGCAAGCCGCACGAGGGTTTGCGCTGCATGTTCCACATGATGAACGAGGCGCGCATCGCGGTCGGTCTGGGTGCGGCGATGCTCGGATACGCCGGCTACGAGGCCTCGCTGGACTATGCGAAGCAGCGGCCGCAGGGCCGGCCGATCGGACCGGCCGGCAAGGACGCGGCACGGCCGCAGGTCCGCATCATCGAGCACGCCGACGTCAAGCGCATGCTGCTGGCGCAGAAGAGCTATTGCGAAGGCGCGCTCGCGCTCGAGCTGTATTGCGCGCGGCTGGTCGACGAGCAGCACACCGGCACGCCCGATGCGGCGAAGGACGCCGCGCTGCTGCTGGAGATGTTGACGCCGATCGCGAAGAGCTGGCCCAGCGAATGGTGCCTGGAGGCGAACAGCCTCGCGATCCAGATCCATGGCGGTTACGGCTACACGCGCGACTTTCCGGTCGAGCAGTACTGGCGCGACAACCGCTTGAACATGATCCACGAGGGCACGCACGGCATCCAGGCGCTGGACCTGCTGGGCCGCAAGGTCGTGATGCAGGGCGGGGCCGGGCTGGCGCTGCTGGCGTCGCGGATCAACGCGACAATCGAGCGTGCGCTCGCGGTGCCGGCGCTGGCCGCGCATGCGAACGCGCTCGCCGTAGCGCTGAAGCAGCTCGGCGGCGCGACCAAAGCCGCATGGGCAACCGGCAACCCCGACGATGCACTCGCGAACGCGACGCCGTACCTGCAGGCCTTCGGCCACACGGTGCTCGCGTGGACCTGGCTGGACGTCGCGCTGTGCGCGCAGGCCGATCTCGAAGGCCGATCGGCCGACGACGCGGCGCTGCGGCGCGGCAAGCTCGCGGCCTGCACGTATTTCTTCCAGTACGAGTTGCCGCGCATCGCGGCATGGCTGAAGGTCGTCGAGACTCGCGACCCCACCTGCCGCGACATGGCCGAGGAGTGGTTCTGATGACAACGAGTGCGGCGAGCCGCGTCGAGGTGTGGGTCTGGGTGCTGATCTACGGCGGGTTGCTCCTGCTCGGCCTCGGGTTATCCGCGCAGCGCAGCGATACGGCGATCGGCTGGGTGCTGATCGTCGCCGGCGTCATCGCGACCGGCGCCGGCGCGGTGCTGGTGTGGGTCCGATCGAGAATGAATCCAAGCAAGGAGGCCAACAAATGAACACCCCCGTCCAGAAACTTTTCGACCTGAGCGGCCAGACCGCACTGATCACCGGCGGCTCGCGCGGCCTGGGCCTGCAGATCGCCCATGCGCTGGGCGAAGCCGGCGCGAAGGTCATGCTCAGCTCGCGCAAGGCCGAGGACCTGGAGCAGGCCGCCGCCGAACTGCAGGCCGCCGGCATCGACGCCCACTGGATCGCCGCCGACTGCGCGAAGGAAGACGACACCCGCCGCCTCGCCGATGAGACGCTGGCGCGCCTGGGCACGGTCGACATCCTCGTGAACAACGCCGGCGCGAGCTGGGGCGCACCGGCCGAGGAACACCCTGTCTCGGCCTGGGACAAGGTGATGAACCTGAACGTGCGCGGCTACTTCATCCTCTCGCAGCAGATCGCGCGCGCCTGCATGATCCCGAAGAAGCGCGGCCGCATCATCAACGTCGCATCGATCGCCGGATTGAACGGCAACCCGCCCGAGATGCAGACGCTCGCGTACAACACCTCGAAGACCGCGGTGATCGGCTTCACGCGCACGCTCGCGGCCGAATGGGGCAAGTACGGCATCACGGTCAATGCCATCTGCCCCGGCTTCTTCATGACCAAGATGGCCGCCGGCCTGATCACCGCGCTGGGCGAGGAGCGCATGGCCGCCGCCGCGCCGCTGCGCCGGCTCGGCGATGAAGACGACCTGAAGGGCATCGCGCTGCTGTACGCGAGCCAGGCGGGCAAGCACATCACCGGGCAGTGGCTCGCGGTCGATGGCGGTGTCAGCGTCGTGCTGGGCGCGGCCTGAAGAGGCGAGGCACGCGGTCATGTCCATTCCCTTCGGCGTCGCGATCCCGTTCGTCGAGCACCTGGGCTTCACGCTCGAGCGCTTCGACGGCGGCCACTCGGAGCTGCACTACACGCCGCGCGCCGAGCATCTCAACAGCTTCCAGGTCACCCACGGCGGCGCCTGCATGACGATGATGGACGTGACGATGGCCGCGGCCGCGCGCAGCGTGCGGCCCGAGATGGGCGTCGTGACGATCGAGATGAAAACCAGCTTCATGCAGCCGGCGCGCGGCAAGCTGACCGGCAAGGGCCGGCTGATGCATGCGACCGCGACGATGGCGTTCACCGAGGCCACGCTGTACGACCAGGAGGGGCGCGCCTGCGCCCATGCGACCGGCACGTTCAAGTACGTGAAGCGTTTGCCGGTCAGTGCGACGGCGGTGCATGCCTTGCAGCCGCTGTCGACCGATTGATCCAACCCAAGAGGGGAGAGCCATCATGGCCATCAACAAGCAGATTCATCTCGTCTCGCGCCCGAGCGGCGAGGCCAGCGTCTCCAACTTCCGGCTGATCGACGCGCCGGTGCCGGCGGTGGCCGAGGGGCAGGTGCTGGTGCGCAACCATTTCCTCAGCCTCGACCCGTACATGCGCGGCCGCATGAACGACGCGAAGAGCTATGCGCAGCCGCAGCCGCTGAACGCGGTGATGCAAGGCGGCACGGTCGGCGAGGTGGTCGAGTCCAAGCACGCCCACTATCAGGCGGGCGACAAGGTCGTCGGCTTCGGCGGCTGGCAGCAGTACAGCCTGGTCGAAGGGGGTGCGCCGGGCATGCTGCGCAAGATCGACACCACGCACATCCCGCTGTCGGCGTACCTCGGCGCGGTCGGCATGCCGGGCGTGACGGCGTGGTACGGGCTCACGCAGATCTGCCAGCCCAAGGCCGGCGAGACCATCGTCGTCAGCGCGGCCAGCGGTGCGGTGGGCAGCGCCGTAGGCCAGCTCGCGAAGGTGCGCGGCTGCCGCGCGGTGGGCATCGCCGGCGGCGCGGAGAAGTGCCGCTACGTGGTCGACGAGCTGGGCTTCGATGCCTGCATCGACTACAAGGCCCACGCCGACGACAAGGCGCTGTACCAGGCGATCAAGGATGCGACGCCGGATGGCGTCGACGGTTGCTTCGAGAACGTCGGCGGCCCGGTGTTCGACGCGGTGCTCGCACGCATGAACGCGTTCGGCCGCATCGCGCTGTGCGGGATGATCAGCGGCTACGACGGCGAGCCGATTCCGCTGAAGCAGCCGCAGCTGCTGCTGGTCAATCGCCTGACCTTGCGCGGCTTCATCGTCAGCGAGCACATGGACCTGTGGCCGCAGGCGCTGAAGGAGCTCGGCACGCTGGTCGCGACAGGCAAGCTCAAGTATCGCGAGACGATAGCGCCGGACATCGAGTCGGCGCCCGAGGCGTTCCTCGGGATGCTGAAGGGGCGGAATTTCGGCAAGCAGTTGGTGAAGCTGATCTGAAGAATGGCGGTCCTCGCCGGCCCCTCACCCCGGCCCTCTCCCCGCAGGGGAGAGGGAGACTTCTCCCCTCTCCCTCTGGGAGAGGGCTAGGGTGAGGGCCAACGAGTAGCACGGAGGTCCCGATGAACGCTGCCGCCACCCACGAGGTCTTCAACCAGAGCACGCCGCTCACCGGCCACAACGTCTATGGCGGCGATGCGGCGCTGCGCGACGCCCTCGCGTTCAACCTGCCGGACGCCGGCGAAGCCGATCGTGTCGCATTCGGCGCGCTGCTCGGCAGCGAGGCGATGCAGACGCACGCGCGGCTCGCGAACCTCCACAAGCCCGAGCTGCACACCCACGACCGCTTCGGCCACCGTGTCGACACGGTGGAGTTCCACCCGAGCTACCACACGCTGATCGGCACGGCGGTGGCACACGGGCTGCACGGCACACCGTGGGCCCGCGGGCCGGGCGCGCACATCGAGCGCGCGGCCGGCTTCATGATGTTCACGCAGCTCGAACCCTCGGTGCTGTGCCCGATCTCGATGACCTACGCGGTCACGCCGGCCCTGCGCGGCAACCCCCGGGTGTTCGACGACTGGTTCGCAAAGCTGTCGAGCACGCGCTACGACGGCCGCCTGCTGCCGCTGGCGGACAAGCCCGGCGTGACGATGGGCATGGGCATGACCGAGAAGCAGGGCGGCTCGGACGTGCGCGCGAACACCACGCGCGCCGAGTTCGTCGAGGAGACCGCGTGGGGCCGCTGCTACCGGCTGGTCGGCCACAAGTGGTTCTTCTCGGCCCCGATGTGCGATGCCTTTCTCGTGCTCGCGCAGACGCCGGCCGGACTGAGCTGCTTCTTCCTGCCGCGCGTGCTGCCCGACGGCTCGCGCAATGCGATCCGCATCCAGCGCCTGAAGGACAAGCTCGGCAACCAGGCGAACGCCAGCTCCGAGGTCGAGTTCGTGGACGCGCTCGCCTGGCTGGTCGGCGACGAGGGACGCGGCGTGCCGCAGATCCTCGAGATGGGCACGCTGACCCGGCTCGACTGTGCGCTGGGCACCGCGGGGCTGATGCGCGCCGCGGTCGCGATCGCGCTGCATCACACGAGCGAACGCAAGGCCTTCGGCAAGCACTTGGTCGAGCAGCCGCTGATGCAAAACGTGCTGGCCGATCTCGCGCTCGAGTCCGAGGCGGCGACCGCGCTCGCTGTCCGCCTGGCCCGCGCGATCGACAAGCAGCACGATCCGTTCGAGGCGCTGATGCGGCGCGTGCTGACGCCCGTGGCGAAGTTCTGGATCTGCAAGCGCGGATCGGCGCTCGCGCAGGAGGCGATGGAGTGCCTGGGCGGCAACGGTTATGTCGAGGAGCACGGCGAGGGCGGCATGGCCCGCATCTACCGCGAGATGCCGCTGAACTCCATCTGGGAGGGCGCCGGCAACATCATGGCGCTGGACCTGCTGCGCGCCTTGCGCAAGCGCGACGACAAGAACGCCGACGTGCTGCAGGCGCTGGATGCCGAGCTCGCGCCGGCCCGGGGCACGAACGCCACGTTCGATGGTTTCGAGCGCGCGCTGTTCGCACGCTTCGCCGACGCGGCCGACGGCAGTGGCGACGAAGCCGGTGCGCGCCGCCTCGCGCAGGACGTCGCGCTGGCGGTGCAGGCCGCGCTGCTGCGCCGGCACGCGCCCGACTTCGTGTTCGAGACGTTCTGCGCGTCGCGCCTGGGCGGCGCCGGCCCGCAGGTGTTCGGCACCTTGCCGGTGGCCAGCCGCAGCGCATTCGAGCCCATCATCCGCCGCGCGATGCCGGCTTGAGCGAACCACCCGCGACACCGGAACAACAGCCTCAGGAGACGACAACGCATGGCCGACCTCATCCTGCCCGACCTCATCCTTCATCATTACGCGACCTCGCCATTCTCCGAGAAGGTGCGGCTCGTGCTGGGCCACAAGCGCCTGGCCTGGCGCTCGGTCGTCGTGCCGATGCTCATGCCCAAGCCCGACGTGCTCGCGCTGACCGGCGGCTATCGGCGCACGCCGTTCCTGCAGGTCGGCGCCGACGTCTATTGCGACAGCGCGCTGATCTGCCGCCTGCTCGACAGGCTGCAGCCCGAGCCGCCGCTCTATCCGCACACGGCGCCCGGCATCGCCGAGATCGTCGCGCAATGGGCCGACGCGTCGTTGTTCTGGGCCGCGGTGCCGTACGCGATGCGTGCCGGCGGCGCGCCGCACATCATGGCGAAGGCCGAGCCCCAGCATGACAACGGCTTGCCGCTGCCCGAGCGGATGAAGGCGTTCGGCGCCGACCGTGCCGCGATGATGGGCGCGACCCGCGTGCCCGGGCCGGCCGACTTGAAGAACGCGCTGCTCGACTACCTCGCGCGTGTCGAGGGCATGCTGGCCGACGGCCGCCCGTTCCTGCTGGGCGCGCTGGTGTCGATCGCCGACTTCTCGGTCGCGCAGTCGGTCTGGTTCCTGCGGCTGGCGCCGCCGGTCGCGCAAGAGCTGCTGGCGCCATTCCCCAAGGTCGTCGCGTGGCATGACCGCGTCGCGGCGCCGGGGTACGGCCGCAGCGAGGCGATGAGCAGCGACCAGGCCTTGCGCGTCGCCGCGCAGGCGACGGCTGCGCATGCCCCGACCGAGTTCGATGCGACCCAGGGCTTTGCGCTCGGCGATGAGGTCGGTGTCATGCCGCTGGACTACGCGCACGACACCTCGGTCGGCCGATTGATCGGCCTGACGCACGACGAGGTCGTGATAGCACGCGCCGACCCGCGTGCCGGCACGCTGCACGTGCACTTCCCGCGCATCGGCTTCCAGGTCAAGAAGACCGCGCCGGCCGCCTGACGCTTTCCACGGAGACATGCAGAGATGAAGACATTCCAGGGCCGCACGGCCGTGATCACCGGCGCCGGATCGGGCTTCGGCCTCGAGGCCTCGCGCATCGCCGCGCGCCAGGGCATGAACGTCGTGATGGCCGATGTGCAGCCCGACGCGCTGGCCAAAGCCGCCGCCGAGATCGAGGCACTGGGCGCGAAGGTGCTGGCCTACCGGCTCGACATTTCGAAGAGCGCCGAGGTCGAGGCGCTGGGTGCGGCCGCGTTCGCGAAGTTCGGCGCGCCGCACATCGTGTTCAACAACGCCGGCGTGGGCACCAACGGCCTTGCGTGGGAGGCGACCGAGCACGACTGGGACTGGGTGATGGGCGTCAACGTCTCGGGCGTCGTGCACGGCATCCGCGTCTTCACGCCGATGATGCTCGAGGCCGCGAAGCAGGACCCGGCCTACGAAGGCCACATCGTCAACACCGCCTCGATGGCCGGGTTGCTGAACCCGCCCAACGGCGTGGTCTACAACGCGTCGAAGGCCGCGGTGGTCGCGATCAGCGAGACGCTGTACCACGACCTGAACCTCGTGACCGACCAGATCGGCGCGTCGGTGCTGTGCCCGTATTTCGTGCCCACCGGCATCATCGCGAGCCAGCGCAACCGCCCCGGCGAGCTGCAGGACGACCGCGCCCCGACGAAGAGCCAGCTGATCGGCAGCGCGATGATCGAGAAGGCCGTGATGAGCGGCAAGGTCAGCGCGGCCGAGGTCGCCCAATTCGTGTTCGATGCGGTCGCCGAGCGGCGCTTCTACATCTACAGCCACCCGAAGGCGCTGGGCAACGTGCAGACGCGGATGGAAGACATCGTGATGGGCCGCAACCCGACCGACCCGTTCGCGCAGCGGCCGGACATCGGCGCGAAACTGCGGACCGAGTTGCGCGCGGGCTGAGTCGTCAGGTCGGTCGCCAGCGCCGGCCGGCTCGATGATCCTGTTCCACGCCGGCCTGGAGGACTGATCATGAGCCGCCGGGCCGCCCCAAGGCGAATTCCGGAGGCCGTCAGGCCGGAGGATGCCAATGAGCCTGTATGCCAAGCTTCAACGACGTGCGATCGAAGGCCGGCCGATTCGCATCGGCCTGATCGGTGCGGGCAAGTTCGGCTCGATGTACCTCGCGCAGGTACCGCGCATTCCCGGCACGCAGCTCGCCGCGATCGTCGACCTGTCGCCCGACGCAGCGCGGCGCAACCTCGCGCGCGTCGGCTGGGAGGCCGAGCGCTCGGCCGCCGCGTCGATCGATGCGGCGATCCAGGCCGGCACGACGCACGTCGGCGACGACTGGCGGGCGCTCGTCGCGCACCCGGCGATCGATGTCGTCGTCGAGTGCACCGGCCATCCGATCGCGGCGGTCGAGCATTGCCTGGCGGCATTCCGCCACGGCAAGCAGGTCGTCAACGTCACGGTCGAGGCCGATGCGTTCTGCGGGCCGCTGCTGGCGCGCCGGGCGGCCGAGGCCGGCGTCGTGTACTCGCTCGCGTTCGGCGACCAGCCGGCGCTGATCTGCGATTTGGTCGACTGGGCG
>DATEFR010000088.1:0-2645 GCA_035280545.1 Burkholderiaceae bacterium
TGCCTCGGCAATCTCACACGTTTTTCGATTTCCGAACCGACGCACATGTCATCAACGACCTCGAACGCCAAGCTGCCCCTCATCTCCTCGCTGCGTGAACTGGAAGGCCTGCCGGATCGTCAGCGCCGGCTCCTGCTGCGCGCGGGCCTGGGCCTGTCAATGGGCGGCTCCGCGTTGCTCGCCGCCTGCGGCGGCGGCGACGACTCCAGCGACACCAACAGCAGCACCGACGGCACTCAGAACCCAACGACAGCCAACACGGTTTCGAGCTTCGCGCTCGCGGTCTTGCCCGATACGCAGTTCTACTCGCGCTACGCCACCACCGACGAGAACCTGCAGTTCCAGCGCAAGTACGGCTCGACTCCCTACGTCGCGCAGACGAAGTGGATCGTCGACAACGCCGCGGCACTGCGCATCCCGTTCACGATCCACCTCGGTGACGTGGTCGACCAGCAGGGCAAGCCCCTGCAATGGCAGATCGCGGATTCGGCGATGAAGGTGCTCGAATCGGCCAAGGTGCCCTACTCCATCCTGGCAGGCAATCACGACGTCATTTCCGACGTGGACTATGTCGACGCGAGCAGCCAAGCGGCCAACACCGACGCGCAGCGCAACCTCGCCAAAGAGCCGTACCTGCAGACCTTCCCGACCACGCGCGCGCAACAGCAAGCGACCTTCGGCGGCCGGGACCCGTCGGGGTTTCACGAGTACCACGTCTTCAATGTGGACGGCAACGCCTTCATGGTGCTGTCGATGTCATGGCGCGCCTCCGACACCGCGATCGACTGGGCGCGCGGCGTGCTCGCCAAACATCCGACGCTGCCCACCATCCTGTCGACACACCAGCTGCTCAACATCGCGGCCGACGGCGTCAGTCCGCTGGAAGTGCCGTACGGGCTGATGCTGTGGGACAAGCTCATCCGCGACAACGACCAGATCTTCATGACCCTGAACGGCCACTACCACGGCGGCGCGCATCTCACGAAGACCAACGACTTCGGCAACGCCGTCGAGGAGATGGTGGTCGACTACCAGATGGCCTACATGGGCGGCAACGGCCTGATGCGGCTGTACGAATTCGACCTCACCCACAACAAGCTCAAGGTGCTGTCGTTCTCGCCGTGGGTGACGCAAAAGCCCACCGACACGCTCAACGAGTTCGACGTGGCCGTGCTGACCGACGCCAATCACCAGTTCGAGATCGACATCGACTTCAAGAAGCGCTTCGCGCGCTTCAATCCCAACTTCGCAGTGCCGGCGGCCGCCAATGCGCCGATCAACGACCGCGCCAAGGCCGCGTTGCTGTCCAACTTCACCGAGCCGGCCGCCAGCGCCAAGACACCGGCAGCGAACACGGCCGACTATCCGCTGGTGGCTTCCACCGTGGCCCATTGGCGCTTCTTCGGCGGCACGGACGGGGCTGTCGTGCCGGTGGGCCAGGTCATCAACGATGAAGCGGGGTCCAACCCGGTCTCGCGGCTGGCGCTCGCCCAAGGCGGGGCCGCGCAGGACGCCGACCTGACGTGGTCTAGCGACCATCACTACCTGTCCGCGGCGCCCGGCAGCGTGCGCTTCTCCAACTCGGTCAACTCGCCGCTGCGGATGAGCTCGTTCGCGACCGATGTCAACGCGCCGCTGAATGCGTTGACCTTCAGCGCCGGCTACACCGTCGAAGCGTTCTTGAAGATTCCGGCCAACTGGACGGCAGCCAACAACGCATGGATGAACATCATGGAGCGCGAAGGGCGCCGTGGCGACGTCAGCGGCATCGACCCCGGCGCCGACGGCGATGAAAGCGCACTGATCTTCGCGATCTCGAGCCTGCGCGAGGTGCAGTGGGAGGTCACGCCGAGCACCGCGGGCACCCGGTCGCCCGCCGCCAATTTCTCCGGCGAGATCGTCGCCGAGCGCTGGATCCACGTGGCCATCGTCAACGACCCGGCGCTGAACAGCACCATCATGTACGTCGAGGGCGCACCCATCCTGCGCAACGCGTCGAACACGAACGGCATCGCCTTCAGCAGCGCCACCGACCGGATGATCGTCGGTGGCGGCGTCTATGCAAATGCGCCGTCCAACGGCTTTCTGGGCAACCTCGGTGAAATTCGCATCTGCAGCGAGCCGTTGACCGCCGACAAGTGGCTCACCGCCCGCAGAGGCTGACGCCGGAAATTGCTGAGCCGCTGCACACTAAGGTTGATCGATCAACTTCTCTCTTCTTTGGTGTGCAGCGACAACGCCTTCCTGAATCCTTCGTTCGCGAGTCTCCGGCTTCGCTGCCTCGTCGATTCTTCGGATGATGAAGTTCTGTTTGCCCGGCGGCAATGACTTGAAAGCTTCCTCCACACCTTCGGCTCGAAGCGCGCTCACCAAGTCGTCCGGGATCGCGACGTCTGCGCGATCGAGAACGGTGATTCGGATTCGAATGCGATCGCCCGTCTTGGTGTTTGTCTCGTGACGAACCTTGGCCTTGATGCGAATGTAGTGCTGACCGCCCCCAACCGGAAAGAGACTCACCTGGAAAGGCTCGGAGTCATTCACCCGGGCCAAAACCAGAACCGGGCCATTTGTTCCCAAGGCTTCCGTGATCTCGGCCGGGACGCGAACGGCGCAATAGTCCATGCCTTCCGCCCAGTTCTCCAGAT